>URBQ01000034.1 GCA_900546115.1 uncultured Collinsella sp. | reverse complement strand
GACCGCCGATATATGGGGCCTGATATTTTCTACCAGCTAGGGCCTCTTACTCGTCCAGGAGATCCTCTGGTATGTCGTTGCCGTCGCCTAGGTCGACTGGGGCCTCTTCGGCGTCGGTTGCGGCCTCGGCGCCTTCGTCTTCGGGCTTCTCCTTGGCGGCCGTCATGCGGGCTACGGCGCAGATGCGGTCGTTGTCGTCGACGGTCATCATCTTGACGCCCTGGGTAGCGCGGCCAGTCTGGCTAATCTCATCGGTCTTGACGCGAATGACCGTCGCGCCCTCCGTCACGATGAACAGCTCGTGCTGCGGGCCCACCGTCTTCATGGCCGCGAGGTTACCCTTACGCTCGGTCATTTGGATGGTGTAGACGCCCTGGCCGCCGCGATTCTGCTCCGGGTAGTCCGCGACCGGCGTGCGCTTGCCGTAGCCGCGCTCGGTGATGACGAACAGATCGCCGTTGCCGTTAGTGACTTCCATGCCCAGAACGCTCACGCCGTCCTTCATACCGATACCGCGAACGCCGCTGGTATCGCGGCCGGTGGCGCGCACCTGCTCCTCGGAGAACATGATCGCCTTGCCCGCGGTGGTGGCCAGGATAATCTTGTCGCCCTCGCGCACGCGGCGCACGTTCAGCAGCGCGTCGTCGTCACGCAGGTTGATAGCGATCAGGCCGTCGCGACGGCTGCGGTCATATGCGCTCATCACGGTCTTCTTGACCATGCCGCTCTTGGTGGCAAACATCAGATACTCGTCGGCAGGGAACTCGCGGCAGCTGATGACGCTCGCGATCTTCTCGCCCTCCTCGAAGGGCAGCAGGTTGACAATCGCGGTACCGCGCGCCTGGCGCGTACCCACCGGCAGCTCGTGCACCTTCAGGCGATAGACCTTGCCCTTGCTCGAGAAGAACAGCACGTACTCGTGCGTGGACGCGATGAACATCTCGTCGATAACGTCGTCCTCTTTGAGGTTGACGCCCGACACGCCCTTGCCACCGCGCTTCTGGGCACGGTAGGCAGCCACCGGGATACGCTTGACATAGCCGGTGTGGGTGATGGTCACGACCATATCCTCGTCGGCGATGAGGTCCTCGACATCCAGGTCCTTCTCAACCTGGCTGATCTCGGTGCGGCGCTTATCGCCGAACTTCTTGGAGATCTCGCGCATCTCTTCCTTGATGACGCCCAGGATCTTCTCCTCGTGCGCCAGCAGGTCCTCGTAGTAGGCGATGGCGCGGCGCAGGCCGTCCAACTCTTCTTGGATCTTGTCGCGCTCCAGGCCAGTCAGGCGGCGCAGCTTCATCTCGAGGATGGCCGTGGTCTGCTCGGGCGTAAAGCCAAAGCGCTCGATCAGGCGGCTGCTGGCCTCGGAGTCGGTCTGCGAGGAGCGGATGATGCTGATGACCTCGTCGATATGGTCAAGGGCCATCAGGTAGCCCTCAAGGATATGCGCGCGGGCCTGGGCCTTCTTAAGGTCGAAGCGGGTGCGGCGGGTGACCACGTCGACCTGATGGTCAATGTAGTGCTGCAGCATCTCGCGCAGGCTCAGGCATTTGGGAACGCCGTTGACGAGCGCCAGGTTGTTGGCGCCAAAGGTCGTCTGCAGCGAGGTGTACTTATACAGGTTGTTAAGCACGACCTGCGGAATGACGCCCTTTTTGAGCTCGATGACCAGACGGATGCCCTTCTGGTTGGACTCATCGCGCATATCCGAGATGCCCTCGATGCGCTTGTCGTTGACGAGCTGGGCGATCTTCTCCTGCAGGGTGCCCTTGTTGACCATGTAGGGAATCTCGGTAAAGACCAGGCGGCTGCGACCGGTCTTGGTGGACTCCACGTGTGCCTTGGCACGCACGGTAATGGAGCCGCGGCCGGTCTCGTAGCTCTGCTTAATGCCGGCGCTGCCCATGATGATGGCGCCGGTGGGGAAGTCCGGACCGGGCATGATCTGCATGAGCTCGTCGACGGTGGCGTCGGGGTTGTCGATCAGGTAGCAGGTGGCCTCGATCGCCTCGGTGAGGTTATGCGGGGCGATGTTGGTGGCCATGCCGACGGCGATGCCCTGGCTGCCGTTGACCAGCAGGTTGGGGAAGCGCGCAGGCAGCGTCACGGGCTCGGCGAGCGATTCGTCGTAGTTGGGCTGCCAGTCGACGGTATCCTTCTGCAAGTCACGCAGCAGTTCCATGGCGGGCTTGGCCAGGCGGCTCTCGGTGTAACGCATGGCTGCCGCGCCGTCGCCGTCGATGTTGCCGAAGTTGCCGTGACCGTCGATGAGCGGCGTGCGCATGGAGAACCACTGCGCCAGGCGGACCATGGCCTCATAGACCGCGAAGTCGCCATGCGGGTGGTACTTACCGATAACTTCGCCGACCGTCCAGGCCGACTTCTTATGTGGGCGGTTGGGGTAGATGCCGCTCTCGTTCATCGCGTACAGGATGCGGCGGTGCACCGGCTTTAAGCCGTCGCGCACGTCCGGCAGGGCGCGCGCCGTGATAACCGACATCGAATACTCGATGAACGACTGCTTCATCTCGCGACCAAACTCCGAAATCTGGAGCTGGCCGCCGTTGATATCCTCGCCGGCCGAGGCGCCACGGTCGACTTCGCCAAAGCTCTCCTCGAGCTCGGCGTCGTCGTCCTCTTCCTCTTCATCATCGGCATCGGGATTATAGGCGTCCGGATCGCCGTCCTCGCCCTGCTCAGCACGGGCAAGCAGGCGCTTCAGATCGTCGGGCATACCGGCATCGCCGGCCTCGCCCATACCCTCGTTATTGTTGATATCGTCTGCCACGTTACCTCCTCATGGTTTGCGTGGTCCATTAATCATCCTGCCACGGAGACGGCTTTTCCAGGTGCCGCAGATTCGCTCGAAAGAGGAGGGAAGCGTACTTGGGTACGCGACCGACGATTGAGGGCGAAGGTGCGGTGGCTGGGAAAGCCGAACAGGTTAGGCGTCTAAGAAGCGCGCGTCGTGCGCGTGTTTTTCAATGTACTCGCGGCGATAGCCGACCTCGGAACCCATCAGCTCGCGCACGGCGCGGTCCGCCACCACGGCGTCCTCGATCGACACACGCTGCAGGATGCGGGTCTTGGGGTCCATCGTCGTCGAGGCAAGCTGCTTGGGGTCCATCTCGCCCAGGCCCTTGTAGCGCTGGACGGTATAGCCCTTGCGCTTTTTGGTGATCTTGCCGTCCTTGGCCTTGCCGTCCTCGTCGTTATCGTCGGGGTTCAGGCCCAGACTCTGGATGGTGTCGCGCAGGATCTCGTCTTCGGGCTGGCGGCCGTTGGGATACACGTAGTGGATCTTGTTGCGCACCTTAATGCCAAAGATGGGCGGGCAGGCAACATAGACGTAGCCGGCATCGATCAGCGGACGCATGTACTTGTAGAAGAACGTCAGCAGCAGGATGCGGATATGCGCACCGTCGACGTCTGCATCGGTCATGATGATGATCTTGTGGTAGCGCGCCTTGCTGATATCGAAGTCGCCGCCGTCGCCGGCACTCGTCGTGACGCCGCAGCCGATCGCGGTAATCAGCGACTGGATGGTGTCACTCGAGAACGCGCGGTGGTCACCAACGCGTTCGACGTTCAAAATCTTGCCGCGCAGGGGCAGAATCGCCTGGATGTCTCGGCGACGGCCGTCCTTGGCCGAACCGCCTGCCGAGTCGCCCTCTACGATGAAGAGCTCGGTCAGCTCGGCATCGCGCACCGAGCAGTCAGCGAGCTTACCGGGCAGGGACGCCGTCTCGAGCAGGCTCTTGCGGCGGGTCGCCTCGCGCGCCTTGCGGGCGGCGTTGCGCGCCTTGCAGGCCTGTTGCGCCTTCTTGACGATCTCGCGGGCGGGCTTGGGATGCTCCTCCAAGTAATCGGCGAGGCCGTCGGTCACGATCTTGAGCGTCAGCGCGCGCATATAGGAGCTACCGAGCTTGGCCTTGGTCTGGCCCTCAAACTGCGGATCGGGCAGCTTAACCGAGATAACGGCCGAAAGGCCCTCGCGCACATCGTCGCCGGTCAGGTTGGCGTCTTTTTCCTTGAGCAGGTTCTGTTTGCGCGCGTAGTCGTTGATCACGCGGGTGAGCGCGGTGCGGAAGCCCTCAAGGTGCATGCCGCCCTCGGGAGTGTAGATGTCGTTGGCGAACGACATGACGTTCTCGCCGTAGCCGCTATTCCACTGCAGGGAAACCTCAACCTCGCCCATCTTGGCCACAGGCGCGTCCGGATCCGATTTGCCCTCGATGTAGATGGGCTCCTTAAAGGCCTCGGGGACGTCCTTGCCCTCGTTGAGAAACTTGACGAAGTCGACGATGCCGCCCTCGTAGCAAAACTCCTCCACGTGGGGAGTCGCCTCGCGCTCGTCGGTCAGCACAATCTTAAGGTTCTTATTGAGGAACGCCGTCTCCTGCAGACGGTTGTGCAGCGTATCGAAATCGTAGATGCAGGTCTCGAAGATCTCGTCGTCGGGCCAGAAGGTGACGGTGGTGCCCGTCGAATCCGAGGTGCCCACGACCTCCATCTTCTTGACGGTCTTGCCGCGCGAGAACTCCATCTCGTAGGTGTTGCCATCGCGACGAACCTGAACGACCACGCGCTTGGACAGTGCGTTGACGACGGAGATGCCCACGCCGTGCAGGCCGCCCGAGACCTTATAGGCCGAGTTATCGAACTTACCGCCGGCGTGCAGGATCGTCATGACGACCTCGAGCGTCGGGATCTTTTTAACAGGGTGCTCGTCGACGGGGATGCCGCGCCCGTTGTCGACGACCGTGATGGAGTTGTCGGCGTGGACCGTCACCTGGATCTCGGTGCAGAAACCGGCCATGGCCTCGTCGACGGAGTTGTCAACGATCTCCCACACCAGGTGATGCAGACCGCTGGCGCTCGTCGAGCCGATATACATGCCCGGGCGCTTACGAACGGCCTCGAGACCTTCGAGAATCTTAATCTCGCCGCCGTCGTAATCGTTTTCGTTTGCCACACGTCCTCCTTCAGTCAAGAAAATGTGTACAGCCTTACTAGTTTATCGTAAAAAAATACCCTCGGGAACGAGGGTATTTGGCTCTACAAGGCCACCAGATGCGATTTAAGGCTCTTTTTTGCTTTGCACGCCCTTGGCCCACTCGGCACTGGCTCTCATGGCATTCTCGAGGGCCTCGCGCAGTTTTTGGTCTTCGATGGGCGCCACTTGGCGCTCGATCTCGGTACGCTCGGCCTCACTTAGGTCGGCGTGCGGGGCCGGCGGTCGCTCGGTCGGCGCCGGGCGCAGGCGTTCCTTGGCGGCGGGCGGCGTATGGCCGGGCGCGGTGGTTTTGAACACCAGGCCGTCCACATGCGCACCGGCGCGCTCCATGCGCGCGCGGATGATCTCGCGCAACAGCGTCATTTCCTGCGTCCACGAGGGCGAGTCGAGATACACCAGCAGCTCATTGGACTCGGGCAGGTAGCGCAGTCCCGTCACATGCCGTCCCTCGCGCGTGCCCGAGCACACAGCGTTCCACGCGCGATAGACCGTGTGCGACTCCTCGGCGGCCTCCATCTGCGCGCGGCGCTCAGGGGTCGCAGCCGCCAGGATGCGCTGGCGCTCTGCATTCAAAAACCCGCTGAAGGCGACCGTTTCGCTCTCACGCTCGTAATTAGCACGTCTCACCCATGCTCACCACCTTGGCTCGATCAAGCAGGTCATCGGTAAAGTACCCCAGGTTGGTCGTGGTTATGACCGTCTGGATATCATCGCCGATCAGCCGCAGGAAAGCGCCGCGACGCTCGCCGTCGAGCTCGCTCATCACGTCGTCCAGAAGCAGCAGCGGGGCGGTGCCCAGGACATCGCGAGCCACGGCGACCTCGGCCACCTTCCAGGACAGCACCAGCGTACGCTGCTGTCCTTGGCTGGCAAATGAACGGGCGGAGCGACCCGCCACGGTGAACTCGATCTCGTCGCGATGCGGTCCCACCAACGTCACGCCGCGGCGAATTTCCTCGTCGGCACGCTCATCAAGGGCAGCCAGCATGCGCTCGTACGCCCAGCCCTTCAGCTCTTCGCGATCCTCGACCTGGGGCAAATCGCCCAGCGTGGACGCATAGGTCACGTTGGCGGTCTCACCTGACGCCACTTGCCCGTAGGCAGTGTGCACATGGCCCGCCAGCCGGTCGAGCAGGGCCAACCGGTGCACAAGCAGGGCCGAGCCCGCGCGGGCAATCGAATCGTTCCACGCGCCGAGCATCTCGCGGCAGCACCAGGCCTCCTTGAGCAAGGCGTTGCGCTGGGTCACGCAGCGCCCATAGGTGTTCGCAAGATCGGCATAGCGTGCGCTCAGCTGCATGCCAAAGTCATCGAGGGCGGCGCGGCGCACACTGGCGCCGCGCTTAACCATGTCCAGATGGTCGGGGCAAAACAGCACGCTCGGCAGAACCCCGCGCACACCGGCGGCAGAGCATCTCTTGCCGTTGCGGCTAAACGAGCGCTTACCGTCCTCCGCGCTCAATCCCATATCAAGCACGCGGCCGTCGCCCTCGAGCCTCAGCTCGATCTTGCACGAGCCCACGCCGTCATGGACGAGCTCGGCTGCGGTCGGATGCCTAAACGAGGCGCCGCTCGTCAGCAGCTGCAGCGCCTCTATGAGATTGGTCTTTCCTGCCGCGTTGGGTCCCGCAAGTATCGTCACGCCCTCGTCCAGGGCAAGGCGATAGCTATCGAAGCTGCGGTAGTGCGCGACGGAAAGATCGCGGGCGAACATGGTCATGGCGCAGCGCTAGATGCGGACCGGCATGACCAGGTACAGGTAGTTGATCTTGTCGTAGGACTTAAAGATGCCCGCCTGCGAGTAGCTCTTGAGCTCCAGCGTGATCTCCTTCTCCTTGGACAGGGCATTGAGGCAGCCGAAGATGTAATGGTAGTTGAAGGCGATGGTACCCGACTCGCCCTCGGCCTCGACATCGATCGTCTCCTGCGCAAGGTCCTGGTCATTGGAAATGGAGGACAGGCCCATCTGCCCGTTCTCGACATCGATCTCGAACTTGACGGCGGGGTTGGCGCTCGCGATAACGGCCACGCGCTTGAGGGCGGCGTTAAAGGCGGCGACGTCGATCTTGACGCTCGTCACGCACGAATCGGGGATGAGCTGCTTGTAGTTGGGGTACACGCCCTCGATGCGACGCGACACGTAGGTGGTGTTGCCGGCCTCGAAGACGACCTGGGTGTCGGTAGCCCCGATCATGATGGTCGCTTGGCTGGCCATGATGTTCAGCGCGTCGTTAAAGGCGTCAGCCGGAACGTTGAGCTCAAAGGAGCCCTCGAGGGTCGAGGTCTCGACCTGCGTATCGCACACGGCCAAGCGGAAGGAATCGGTCGCTACCAGGCGTACGGTGTTGTTCTCGACCTTCATGTGCACGCCGCCCAGGATGGGGCGAGCCTTGTCGGTCGAGGTGACGCGCCACACGCGGCCGACCATTTCGGACAAGACATCGGTCGGCAGCTCCACGGCACTCTCGATGGCATAGGCCGGAAACTCGGGGAAGTCATTGGCATCGAGCGTGTTCAGCCTAAAAGAGCTCTTCTCGCAACCAATCAGCACCTGGCGCTCGGACAGCTCAAAGGTGACCGGGGCATCGGGGAGGGTCTTGGTGATATTGGAGAGCATCTTACAGGGAATAACCATCTCGCCCTCTTCTTCGACATGCGCCGCGATGCGATGACGGATTGAGATGGTGTAGTTAGAGGTCTGGAATTCCAAGATGCCGTCTTGGGCCTTAACGAGCACGCCCGACAGGATGGGGAGGGTGGATGCCGAAGCGACACCCTTCATAACGACGCCGATGGCTTGTGTAAGCGAGCTCTGGCTGACGGTGAACTTCATCTTTTAATACCTTTCTATAGATATAAATATCTTAATAATAGTAATAGCACTGACGAAACTGTTGATTACTCCCAAAGACGCAGGTCAGACCCAGAAAGAGAATCGACAGCAACCTGTGTGCAACAGGGGTGGTTTTCCACGTTCAAAACCTGCGCAAAACTTTTCATCACCGCGGGTTGGGTTTTAGACACCTTATGCCCGTGGTTTCGACAAGTTTTCAACAGGTGTCTCTATTTCCCTACGAGCGCAGTGTAATTTTATCGCGCAGCGACTTGAGGTCTTCGGTGACGGTGCGGTCTTCCTGGATCATCTTCTGGACCTTTTTGTAGCTCGTACTGACGGTCGAGTGGTTGCGGTTGCCAAATTCGGCGCCCACCGCCGTGGTCGTCATCTCGCACATCTCGATGGCCAGATAGATGGCAATATGGCGTGCTTTGGCGATATTGGCGTTGCGACGCGGGCCGATGAGCTCCTCGTGCGTCACGCCGTACTGCTCTTCGATGACGGACTGAACCGTCTGGACGTTGATCTTTTTGGCCGATGTGTCGAAGTACTGGTTGGCGATGGCGTCGATATCGTCAAAGGTGAGCTCCCCGCCCTCGCGCTCGCGGTCGCCCGCCTCGCCGGCGCAGCGCTCGCAAAAGCTCTCGAGTTCGCGGATGTTGGTGCCCGAGACCTCGGCCATGTGTTTAAAGTGCTCGTCGGTCAGGTGCCCGCTGTCGCCCCCATAGGCCGCCAGCAGCGAGTCGTCGCCTGCCTCGGGAGCGGCGACGATGGTGTTCTCGTAATAGCGCTGCAAGATCTTGTATTTCATCTCGTAGCTGGGCTCTGCGACCAGGCAGAGCATGCCGGCGTTGAAGCGGCTGGTCAGACGCTCGTCCATGCTCAGGTCCTTGGGGGCGCGGTCTGCCGCGATGACGACCTTCTTGTTGTTGCGGATGAACTCGTCCATGAGCTGGAAAAAGTAGTCAACGCTCGCGCGCTTGCCGATGATGTTTTGGATGTCATCGATGATGAGCACGTCCACGCCGTGGTATGCCTGCATGATAGGGGCGTTGCTCTTCTTTTGGCGGTCGAACTCGGTCATCAGGTCGTCCAGATATGCCTGGGAGTTGGCATACTTGACCTTGATCTCGGGCGACTTCTCGGCGAGCTCGTTTTTGATGGCAAGCAGCAGGTGCGTCTTGCCCAGGCCCGATTTGCCGTAGATGAACAGTGATGTGCACGTGCCGCGCTCGTCCGCGAGGGCGGCAAACTTGAGTGCCGAGCGATAGGCATGGCTGTTCTCGGGGCCGTAGACAAAGTTCTCAAAGGTAAATTTTGAGTTCGCGGCGAGCGGGGCTCCATCCGTATTCTGCTCGGCCGGTACGGTCGGCGCTGGCATGGGTGAAGCGGGGGCCGCAGCTTGCGTGGATTTAGTCGCCGCTCCGCCCTTCATCTGGTTCATCATGCGACGAAAATCATCGGCCGAGAGCGTGTTCTTGATTGCAATGCCCGAATCCGCGCCCGCCGCTGCGTCGTGAGCGATAGGCATGTGCGTGACGGGTGCGTTCGTTGACGCCGCAGCGGTAGGCAACGGTGCCATGGTTTCACGGGAAACATCGCTGTGCTGGTGCTCGATTGTCGGCACGTCGCCTGCGGAGGCCGGCACCGCCGGGGAGGCGGCGGGAGCCGCGGCAGGCGCCGTCGCGGCAGCGGATTCCGCCACGGCTCCTTGCGGTGCCACGATGTCGAGCGCAATCGGTGCAAAGGCGATTTCTTCCAGATAGGCCTCAATAGTCGGCTGATGCTTTTTGAGCTGCGCGATGGCAAAGCGCGAGGGGGCCTCGATCGTGAGCGTATCTTCGGTCAGGCTTATGGCGCGCGATTGCCCCAGCATGTTGATGAGGCGTGCATCTTGGCCGTCGCGCTGGCAAAAGGCGATGGCATCCCCCAGGATGATGCTTGCTTCCTCGTCCACTGTCTCTCCCGTTCTTTAGCTCTGAGCTCGCACGCGAGCGGCGCCGAGTTCGGTCAGATGGTATTTCTGGCCATGCTTGATGACCAAGCCGGCCTGCGCCAAGTCATTGAGCGTGCGTGACCAAGTGGGGGCTGAGTTTCCAAACGCCCTCGCCAGATCGGTAGCACCGCACGCTTGATTTTGCGCCAGATAGCCCAGCGCGGCGTTGCCGCGATCGCTTACGAACACGTCCGGTTGTGGCTGCGCATACTGATTTGCTGCATTAGGATACATCATTTGAGCTGCTGGTTGTTGAGAACTCTGCATCGGCGGCATTTGCTGTTGAAAACTTTGAGGCCACTGTTGGTAAGGCTGCGGAGGCATCTGCTGGGCCCAGGGGTTGTACTGCTGCTGCGGCATCTGCTGGTACGGCTGCTGATATCCCTGCTGGTACTGCTGCGGGAACTGCTGGCCATACCCCAGTGGCGGCATCTGCTGATATGGATATCCCTGTTGGTACGGCTGATAGCCCATTTGCTGGCCACCCGGTGCCCCCGTCGCCTGCTGCATTGCTGTTGCATCCTGATCCGCCAGCGGCATGGCCTCTGGCGCGTTTGGCGACATCGATGCCGCCTGGGACTCTTGTGTAGGAAGCATTCCGGGCTGCTGCATCTGTCCCACGGGGGGCTGCATCTGCTGCGTTGCCATGGGCCGCCGCGCAAAAGCTCCCGGCAGGGGATATGTGGGCTGCTCCGTCTCGGGCCGCACGGCAGCACCGCGTCCGCCGGCACGCTCTATTTCCTGCACGCGTTTAGGGTCCAGGCTTACCGTAACCACGGTGCCGTTGCCCATGTTGTCCTCGATGGATACGGCCCCGCCAGCGTTTTCCAAATACTCCTGCACCATGGGAAACCCTGCTCCGGTTCCACGGATATAGCGCTTCATCTTGCTGTTTGCGCTGGTAACGCCAAAGTCGAAAGCGCGCTCCTTGTCGTCGATGCCGGGTCCTTGATCAGCAAAGCGGATGGTGTCTCCGCCGTCCAGAATCGAGATGATGGGCTCGGCAAAGTGCGCGTGGATAAAGTTTTCGACAATCTCGCGGATGACCATGAGCGAGATATGGCCACCTTGTTCTTTCATGCACTGGTAGACGGTGTTGGTCGTCTCTTCCAAATACGTGCGGACATCTTGCGGATCAATGACGATCACACGCGGTGTCGACAGCATGTCGTCATAGACGGCGATGCGCGCGGCGTACATGGCTTTTGGCGCCTGCGTGGTCGTCTGCTCGCCTTCCTTACGCTCTTCGCGCACGCCGGTGATGTGCTCGTTGTCGGGTGCCGGGTCTCCGGAATCGACCATGGTGTAAAAGTCGTCAGACATGCCGCTCGCAATCTTTCAAAAGGTTTCGAACAAATAGTAGCTCACCGTGCAATGTTTCTCATCTTTCGACAACTTTTCAAAACCTGTTGAAAACTTTGGAAAACGGACGAAAAGTTCTCAACATTGCCAACATGACCTGTTGAAAACTCGATGAAATATCGTGAAAAGTTGCCATGTACCGCTAAATCGAGCTCGGCTTATGGGGGAACCGTGTGAACTGCGCAACCTTTTACCTTTGATTTCTTGACATTTGAACATTGATTTCCCTACAATCTTCAAGCTCACGTGTCTATATCTGCGTCCGCGCCCCCGCGGACACTCGAAATGCAGCAGGAGGAACTTAAGATGAAGCGTACGTATCAGCCTAATAAGCGTAAGCGTGCCAAGACCCATGGCTTCCGTGCCCGTATGGCCACTAAGGGTGGTCGTGCCGTGCTCGCCCGTCGTCGCGCCAAGGGCCGCAAGCGTCTCACTGTCTAGCAGCGATACACACATCTCGCATGAAGACTATTAAGTCTCGGCAAGATTTCGAGCATGTGTTCAGTCAGGGGCGTCGTTTCAATCACCCTCTGATTCGAATGACCATATGTGAATCGGTTGGCGAAGGCGACTCCGGAAGGGTCGCCTTCGTTGGTGCTAAACGGCTCGGTTGTGCTGTCGTGCGCAATCGTTCTAAGCGTGTGATGCGCGAGGCCGCCCGCAGCTGTGGATTTCCCGTTGCGGGTTATGACATCATCTTGTTCGCAACTCCCAAGACGAGGGTTTCCTCGCCGCAGGAGATGGACAATGCATTGCGTTCGCTTATGAAACGCGCCGGCGTTGCCGGGGAGGAGCGATGAGCAATCACGTTTTGCGACGTGTTGCCATCGCTCCTATTCGCATATATCAACAGGTTATTTCGCCCTTATTGCCTGACGCCTGCATTTATTACCCAACGTGCTCGCAATACGCCGTCCAGGCGATTGAGAAGTACGGTGTTTTGAGAGGCTGCTGGCTTGCCGTGAGGCGCATCGCTCGCTGCAATCCCCTGCACGTCGGCGGTTATGACCCTGTGCCCTAGCGGGCACTCGCTATCGGAGGAAAACTTACATGTGGGATTGGATCGTTAACATCCTTTTCGAGCTGCTCAAGCTCATCCAGACCTTTGCGGTCGACTGGGGCCTGTCCATCATCATCCTGGTGGTCATCATCCGTCTGCTGCTGACGCCGCTTATGCTCAAGTCGACTAAGTCGACGGCGCGCATGCAGGTGCTGCAGCCCAAGATGCTCGAGATTCAGGAGCGCTACGCCGACGATCCCCAGCGTCAGGCCGAGGAGATGCAGAAGTTCTACAGCGAGAACAAGTTCAACCCGATGGCTGGTTGTCTGCCGCTGTTGATCCAGATGCCTGTCCTGTTTGCCCTATTTACGCTGCTGCGTAACCTGCCGGACTACTTTAACGACGGCACGTTCTCGTTCTTTAATATTCTGCCCGATCTGACCACCACGCCGAGTGCCTCCTTTGCCGATGGCTTTATGGTCGCGCTGCCTGCGCTGGTCTGCCTGATCCTGTTCGCTGTCCTGACCCTGATTCCGCAGCTCTATATGTCGCGCAACCAGACCGGCCAGCAGGCTCAGAGCATGCGTATGATGGCCGTTGTCATGACGGTCATGATGCTTTGGATGGGCTGGAGCCTTCCCGTTGGTGTTCTGCTGTACTACGACGTCTCGTCTGCTTGGCAGGTTATCCAGCAGATTTTTGTGACGCAGAAGGTCATCGACAAGGCGAAGGCCGATGAGGAGGAGCGTCTTAAGAACGCGCCGCTGCAGGTTGAGGTCACTCGTCGCGAGAAGAAGCCGCGCCCGCACAAGAAGAAGTAGTGGGATATCAATCTTATTTAGGTACCTAACTTTTGGAGTACGTTATGTCTGAAGAGATCATCGAGGATATGCTTGAGGAGGTTGCCCCGCAGGTCGCGGGCGATTATCCCGAGATTGCACAGCGCTACAAGGCCGGTGAAGAGCTGACCGATGAGGAGCTCGACACCATTGCCGATGTTGCGATTTCCATCCTGCGTTCCATCCTTTCGCACTTCGATGCCGCCAACTCTCCTATCGATGAGTATGAGGGCGACGAGGGTGAGCTGATTTTGGATGTAACGGCTCCCGACCTTGCTGTTCTCATTGGCCGTCATGGTCGTACCCTTGATGCCCTTCAGGTTATGTTCTCATTGCTGGTGAGCCGCAAGCTCGGCTTTAGGTATCCGGTTGTAGTGGACGTCGAGGGATACAAGAGCCGCCGTCAGGACAAGGTTGCCTCCATGGCTCAGTCTGCTGCCGAGCGTGCCATCCGCACTCATAAGAGTGTTTCGCTTCCGCCCATGAATGCCTACGAGCGCCGACTGGTTCACATTGCACTTCGTGGCAATGATGCCGTCGATACTCATTCTGAGGGTTCTGATCCCGATCGCCATGTGGTGATTGTTGCTCGATAATCTACTCGAGCTTATGCTAAGGGGACGTGGTTTCCACGTCCCCTTTTTTTGTCAAAAGTACTCGATACACTGATTTTTGTCAGAAAGGAGCTTTCGTTGTTAGTACTTACTGATCAGCAGGCTGACGAGATGTTGAGTCGTCTAACTTCCTATTGCAAAGAGTATTCCTTGAGCGTAACTGATGTTGAGCTGAGGAAATGTATTCAGCATTTGGATTTGGTTCTGGAAACAAATAAGACAACCAATCTCACTCGTATTCTTAACATAGAAGATGCTGCGGTACTACATATTCTCGACTCTCTTGTTTTGCTCCCTTATATCAATAAGGCTCCTGAGGGAGCTTTGCTCGATATGGGAACAGGTGCAGGCTTCCCTGGTATTCCTTTAACCATAACCACGCATCGTAAAGCTACTTATATTGACTCCGTTGGCAAGAAGGTTGATGCTGTCAATTCTTTTGTTCATGATCTTGGATTGAAACATGCTCATGCGGTTCATGATCGTCTTGAAGAATATGCTCGAAGCCATAAGAAGCAGTTCTCTGTCGTAACTGCCCGCGCACTGGCTCCACTACCGATTCTTGTTGAGTATGCGGCTCCGTTCCTCAAAGATGGAGGGCTATTTGTTATCACCAAGGGTAATCCTTCGGATGAGGAGCTCGCTTCCGGCATGTCAGCAGCTAAGATTTGCGGCTTCACTTTGCTTCTGAACGACGCAATCGATTTGCCTGAGGGCTTGGGCCACAGGGAGTTCGTTGTTCTTAAGAAGAGTCATCCAGCATCCGTTTCATTGCCTCGTGCAAATGGCATGGCAAAGAAGAATCCGCTTGCCTAGATGTTTCACGTGAAACATAATGGATACTAACAACTTGCAGTGTTTCACGTGAAACATGGCGGTTGATATCGAATCGGAATGTTTCACGTGAAACATCCTCCGTTTGACAGCTTTAATACACACCAGGAGGGACCGTGGGATTTCGCGACGTTAAGCGTTCTAAGAGCGCAAAAGACACGCGTATCATTGCAATCATCAATCAAAAAGGCGGCGTCGGTAAGTCAACGACGGCTGTAAACCTTGCAGCAGCACTGGGTGAGCAGGGTCGTAAGACACTGATTGTCGATTTTGATCCACAGGGAAACAGCACCAGTGGATTTGGAATTGAAAAAGAAGACCTTGATCACTGCATCTATGATGCATTGTTGAATGATGTGCCGGCAGAATCGCTTGTTCTTGATACAAATTGCAAAAAGGTATTCGTAATTCCAGCTACGATTCAGCTTGCAGGTGCCGAAATTGAGCTCGTAAGCGCAATTGCTCGTGAAACCCGCCTCAAAGATTTGCTTGAGCCGATTCAGGACGAGTTCGATTTTATTTTCATTGACTGTCCTCCTTCGCTCGGCCTGCTTACTATCAATGCCTTGACCGCAGCAGACAGCGTATTGATTCCAATCCAGTGTGAGTATTACGCACTCGAGGGCGTTACGAAGCTGCTTGAGTCAATGAAGATGGTCAAATCACGTCTGAACAAGGGCTTAGACACCTATGGCGTGCTTATGACCATGTATGACTCACGTACTTCATTGTCGAATCAGGTTGTTGAGGAAGTTCAATCGTACTTTGGTGATAAGGCGTTTAAGACGCTGATTCCCCGTACTGTTAAAATCTCTGAAGCCCCGTCTTTTGGAGAACCGGTAATTACCTATGCACCTCAAAACAAGGGTGCAAAAGCGTATATGAACCTTGCAAAAGAGGTGATCAAGCGTGCCTAGCGCAAAGAAACGTGGTGGATTGGGACGCGGACTCAATGCTTTGGTCTCAGAGGCTGAGTATGAGACCGGTGGTTCTGCCGCATCTGCTTCAAATGCCGTATCTGAAACAAAACTACCTATTGAGGATATCGTTCCCAACCCTAATCAACCGCGAATTCACTTTAATGAAACTGAACTTCGCGAGTTGAGCGAGTCAATCCAAGAACATGGCGTTCTGCAGCCGCTCTTGGTTCGCAAGCATGGAAACGGCTATGAGATCATCGCTGGTGAGCGTCGTTACCAGGCGTCAAAGCTTGCTGGTCTTGAGGAACTGCCTGTCATCATTAAAGATGTTAATGATGAAGAGATGCTGGCTCTTGCTCTTATCGAAAACCTTCAGCGTTCTGATCTGAATCCCGTCGAAGAGGCTAAGGGCTATCGCCAGCTCATCGATGCTAGCGGTATGACCCAGGAGGCATTGTCGAAGGCCGTAAGCAAGTCGCGCTCTGCAATTACAAACTCGCTGCGCCTTCTCGATCTCCCCGAAGTAGTTCAGCAGATGATTTTTGAGGGTAAACTTACTGCTGGTCACGCACGTGCGATTCTTGCAGTTCCCTATGAGGATGCTCGAATTCGACTTGCAGAGAAGGTTGTTGCGGAGGGCCTTTCCGTAAGAGCGACAGAAAATCTTGCTCCATTGTTTTCTGCCGGAGAGACACCTAAGACGCCGCGGCCCGCAACGCCTCAGTCTTTTAAAAAGGCTGCGCGTGTACTTCGTCAGGTATTTAATACCAACGTGCGTGTGAAGAGCTCGCGTGGAAAGAATAAGATTGAGATTGAGTTTAAAGACGAGGAAGAGCTCTCTCGTATTCTTGGTGAAATGATTCAGTTTGATCAAGGAGGCCAAGATGAGGAATAAGATTTTTACTGCGATTGCATTGGTGACGACTGTCGCGGCTGGTGCCTTTGCTGGCTATAAGATCGCGACAGACGATGAACTTCGAGGTCGTTTGCTTCGTGGCGCGCAAGATATCGTTGATACATCCAAGAAGAAAATGGATGTTATGACAGAAGATGTTGCCATGCGCACTGCTCAGATAACGAATAATCCTAAGATTAATCAAGGTTGGGTTAGCAACCAATGGGAAAATGTAGGCTATTAGGTACCTAACAATTACTTTGCATATTTTGAGGGGCCCTTGTCTGATTCATGAGACAAGGGCCCCTTATTTTGTCCGTAAAAAATGGGAAAGGTAGCAGCTGGTCCAAAATTGAGGTCAATAAATGAAACGGCCCCGGTTGCATATCCTGCAACCGGGGCCGTTCGATGTTTCACATGAAACGTTTTGGAGTGCGACTCCCCTATGCGTTCTTCTGAACTTTGAAGCGCTGTTTCAGCTGTCCACAAGCGGCGTCAATATCGTTACCACGGGAGTTACGAATCGTGGTCTCGATGCCACGGGACTCAAGACGACGCTGAAGATCCTCAACCTTATGAATCGGCGACGGCTTGAGCGGGCTGCCCTCGATGTCGTTAAGCTGAATGAGGTTAACGTGGCACAGCGTTCCCTCGCAGAAGTCGCAGAGCGCCTGCATCTCGGGATTCGTATCGTTGACGCCTTCGATCATGGCATACTCATAGGTCGGGCGGCGGCCAGTCTTCTCGGTGTAGAGCTGAAGCGCTTCGTGAAGGCGAAGCAGCGTGTACTTCTTAACACCGGGCATGAGCTTATTGCGCGTCGACTGGATGGCGGAATGCAGGGAAACGGCAAGAGTGAACTGCTCGGGGATATCGGCAAATTTGCGAATACCGGGAATAACGCCGCTGGTAGAGACGGTGAGGTGACGAGCGCCGATACCGATGCCATCGGGGTCGTTGAGGATGCGCAGTGCCTTGAGAACCTCGTCGTAGTTGGCAAACGGCTCGCCCTGGCCCATGAAGACAACGCTTGTGGCACGCTCGCCAAAGTCGTTGGATACATGAAGCACCTGGTCGACGATCTCTTGAGCGGTCAGAGAGCGCTTGAGGCCGTTGAGACCGGTAGCGCAAAAGGCACAGCCCATGCCGCAGCCTGCCTGGGTGGAAACGCAGACAGAAAGCTTGTTACGACGGGGCATGCCGACAGTCTCGACGGAAATGCCATCGTGGTACTCGAGCAGATACTTGCGCGAGCCATCTTTGGAAACCTGCTTGGTGAGTTCAGTCGGCGTATCAAAGGCAAAAGCCTCTTTAAGTTGCTCACGGAAAGCCTTGGGGAGGTTGGTCATATCGTCAAACGAACAAACGTTCTTCTCGAAGACCCATTCGATGAGCTGCTTCGCGCGGAAGGCGGGCTGGCCAAGTTCGGTCACGAGCTCGCGAATATCGTTTTGGCTCAAGTCGCGAATGTCCTGAGATTTAGTCCTGGGATTCATGGAAGCCTTTCGATTTTGGGGAAACGTAGAGGGTATCGCTACAATATGGTATCAGCTGCAGAAATTATAGAGGAGGAGTCTGCCCATGCCGGGTAAAAGCCTAGAGAACATGCACGTAGCGGTCTTGGCGGGCGGTCATTCCGCCGAGCGCGAGATCTCGCTCAATTCGGGAAAGAACGTCGTGGCTGCCTTGAAGGAGGCCGGCTACACTTCGGTGGAGCTGATCGACACGGCTGCCGATGATTTTATGGTAACCATGGCGACCGGCGGTTTCGATGTGGCATTTATCGCCATGCACGGCGCCGGCGGTGAGGATGGCGCCATGCAGGGTGCCATGGAGACCCTGGGTATCCCCTACACGGCCTCGGGCGTACTTGCCAGCGCCTGCGGTGCCGACAAGGAGGTCTCTAAGCTCCTATACGCCAAGGCGGGCATTCCCATTGCCCCCGGCCTTGCGCTCGAGGTGGGCGATGAAGTCGATATCGATCATATCGTCGAGGTTTGTGGCGAGCGCTGCTTTGTGAAGCCGGCCGTCAACGGTTCCAGCTATGGCATTTCCCTGGTCCATGAGCCCTCCGAGCTGCCCGCGGCAATCGCCAAGGCGTTTGAGTACGGCGACAAAGTGCTGGTCGAGAAGTGCATCGAGGGTACCGAGATCACCGTCGGCGTATACGGCGAAGATGACGTGCGCGCCCTGCCGATTGTCGAGATTCGTAAGCCCGAGGACTGCGAGTTCTACGATCTGGACGTGAAGTATGTCGACCCTACGGATATCCATCGCATTCCGGCGCAGATTTCACCCGAGAATTACGCTCGCGCTCAGGAGCTTGCCTGCGCCGCTCACAAGGCCCTCGGTTGCCTGGGTATCTCGCGCAGCGATTTTATCGTGAGCGAGGACGGCCCCGTTATCCTCGAGACCAACACGATTCCCGGCATGACCGATACGTCGCTGTATCCGGATGAGATTCGCCACACCGATGACACGACGTTCCCGCAGGTCTGTGACAGCCTGATTCGCATGGGACTTCGTCGAGCGGGCGTTGCATGCTAATCGAGGACGCTGTTTCGTCGGGAACGCCGCAGTTTGTCATCGATTCCTATGCCACGCTTGCCGAGCGCGCCAAAACCCAAGCGTTTGGTCTCATCGAGGAAGATGTTATCGTCCTCGATACCGAGACCACGGGTCTTTCGGTGCAGGACAACGAGCTGATCGAGATCTCGGCGGCCCGTCTTTCGGGCCGCGAGGTCATCGACCGCTTCGATACCTTCGTGCATCCCAGGCAGCTGATTCCCGCCGAGATTACCGAGCTCACGAGCATTACAAATGCCGATGTTGCAGATGCCCCGTCGGCGGTTGAGGCCGTCGCCGCTCTCGCCGATTTTGTCGGTGGCTGCCCGGTGATCGCACACAACGCCACGTTCGACCGCTCGTTTATCGAGTCGGTCAAAGGCGGCGTCAACGTGAGCGATATTTGGATCGATTCGCTGGCGCTGTCGCGCATCGCGCTTCCGCGCCTGGCCTCGCACAAGCTGTCTTTTATGGCCGATCTGTTTGGCTGCGACTCGGTATCACACCGTGCCAATGCCGACGTCGACGCCCTGTGTGGCGTATGGCGCGTGTTGCTCGTGGCGCTCACCGACTTGCCCCAGGGCCTCATGGCGCGCCTAGCCGACATGCATCCGGACGTGCCTTGGTCCTATCGTCCTATCTTCTCATTCTTGGCAAGGCAGAATCCTGGTTCTATCTTCTCTCTCAGCGCCGCTCGTGCTGACGTTCTCAAGGCCGATCGCGCCGACGATCGGGTGGACGCCGATGAGCTGCCGGTTCTCAAGATGCCGAGTCGTGAGGAGATCGAGGCAGACTATGCGCCAGGTGGCCTGGTCAATCGCATGTATCCCACCTACGAGCCGCGTGATGAGCAGATCGCGATGGCACTCGAGGTCCGCGATGCGCTGGTCACGGGCACTCATCGAGTAATTGAGGCAGGCACAGGCGTCGGCAAATCGATGGCCTATCTGGTGCCTTTTGCCGAGGCAGCACGCCGTAACAACATCACGGTAGGTATTGCGACCAAATCGAACAATCTTGCCGACCAGCTCATGTACCATGAGCTGCCAAAACTTGCCGAGCAACTGGACGGTGGTCTGTCATTTTGCGCTCTCAAGGGGTATGACCACTATCCGTGCCTGCGCAAGCTCGAGCGCATGAGCCGCGGCCAGGTCGAGATTACCACCAAGCGCGATCCGGCGGACACGCTCACGGCGGTCGCGGTCATTATGGCGTACGTCTGCCAATCAGCCGATGGCGACCTCGACTCGCTCGGCATTCGGTGGCGCAGCGTCAACCGTCCCGACTTTACGACGGCCTCGCGCGAGTGTGCTCGTCGCCTCTGCCCGTTTTTCCCTGATAAATGTTTGGTCCACGGCGCTCGCCGTCGTGCGGCGCATGCCGATGTGGTGGTCACCAACCATTCCCTGCTGTTCCGCAACGTCGCGGCCGAGGGCAGGATTTTGCCTCCGATTCGTCATTGGGTAATCGACGAGGCCCATTCCATCGAGCGCGAGGCGCGCCGTCAGTGGGCGCGTGTGGTGTCGGCGGACGAATCGCGCGTTCTGTTTGAGCGTCTGGGTGGCTCGAGCACCGGCGCGCTAAGCCAGGTTTCCCGTGATTTGGCAACCTCCGAGGGCTCTACGCTCTATCTGGGCCTTACTGCCAAGGCGACGTCGACGGTTGCGCGCGCGAGCATGGCGATCGCCGGCGTGTTCGATGGCGTTCGCGAGCTCGGCCGCCGTGCGCGTGGGGGTTATGACAATGCCAATCTATGGATTGGCCCCGAGCTGCGCGAATCTGACGACTGGCATGATTTCTTACAGTCGGCCTACACTGGCATCGACGCATTGGAACAAGCTGACAAGAGCGTCGACGCGCTGGTGCAAGCCGTCGCCGCCGACAAGCCCGAGGTTGTTGTCGACCTGGGTGATATCTCGCGCCGCCTGCACGAGCTGGCCGAGAACCTAAAACTCATCATTGATGGTACCGATGAACACTACGTGTATTCGCTGCAGGTCAATCGCAGGCTGCGTGCCGGCGGAGAGTCAATGACCGCAGAGCGCATCGACATTGGCGAGGCCTTGGCAACCGAGTGGCTGCCCGAGGTTCACACGGCTATCTTTGCCTCGGCGACCATGACGGTGTCCAAAAGCTTTGAGCACTTTAACCATGCGGTCGGCCTTGATCGCATCGGTGCTTCAACGTCGTTATCGCTGCACTTGGATTCGAGCTACGACTTCGATTCGAACATGGCTGTAGTCGTTGCGGGCGATATCCCCGATCCGCGCGATCGTGAGAGCTATCTTACGGCGCTCGAGCGCGTACTGGTCGACGCCCATCTTGCCATGGGCGGATCGGTGCTCACGTTGTTCACCAATCGGCGCGACATGGAGGACCTATACGCCCGCGTTGAGCCCAAGATGGCCCGTGCGGGTCTGGAGCTCAACTGCCAGCAGCGCAACTCATCTCCTCGTCGCCTGCGCGACCGGTTTATCAACGAACCGACCTCGTCGCTTTTTGCGCTCAAGGCCTTCTGGGAGGGGTTTGATGCCAGCGGCGAGACGCTGCGCTGCGTCATCATTCCCAAGTTGCCGTTCTCGAGCCCCACGGACCCGCTCTCGTGCGAGCGCAACCTGCGCGAAGACCGCGCATGGGCGCGCTATTCGCTGCCCGAGGCGGTGCTCGAGGTTAAGCAGGCAGCGGGGCGTTTGATTCGCTCGTCGACCGATAGCGGCGTGCTGATCTTGGCGGATCCTCGCCTGGTGACGAAGGGCTATGGCAAGAAGTTCTTAACGTCGCTGCCCACGAGCTCCTACCAGCGCATCGAATCGGCGCAGATCGGGCACTATCTACAGCTGTGGCGTGCACGCCACGAGCGGCGGCGCTAAAGCGGACAGACGAGGGTTTTTGCCATATCGCACAGACGCTTTGACAGGGCGGGGTCATCCAAGATGCGGATGGCTCCGCCCGCTGCGATTATCTGGCTCAGCAGCCAACGCTCGGAGCCGTAATGTACGGTTACCGTTGCCATGTCTGTCCCGCTGTGCTCGATGAGGGTGATGCCGGCCCAGTCCAGATGCTCCGCCATATCGAATGGCATCAAGAGCTTTGCGCTACGCTGCGTCCGGGCAAGGGAATCGTGGAGGGATGCGACGTCCGGTGCGTGAGGCACGACGGAGTCTTCCGTCAAGGTGAGTCCCTCGATTTTATCCATGCGATAGGTGCGCTGCTCATCGACTGCGATGTCCCAGGCAATCAGGTATGTTTGGTCGCCGTTTGCCGTAATGCGCAAGGGGTCGACCAAACGCTCGCGTGGCCGTGCATCGTCCATCGAGCGATACGAGATGAGGCAGCGAACGCCGTCCTGAATGGCGCAGCTCAGCTGCTGCCAGTGCGACCCGTGGTTGACGGTGTCAAAGACGCACTGGTTATAGCCGAGCTCTTCGGGTAGAAGAGCGTGTCGAATCCGAGCTGCCGTCTGCGGCTCGATCCCCAACGATTCAAGTTCGTGGTTGAGCACAGCGCCCTCGGCGGCACTCAGGCGCAGCGGTAGCACACGTCCGGCGTCACCGGTGAGGACCACACGCTCGCCGTGGCATTCGCAGATGATGCGCGCACCCGATTCTCGGTCCGCGAGCGTCGAGACGATCTCGAGAATCTCGTCGAGCGATATTCCCGTGATGTCAAAGCGGCCGCAAATTTCGGTTCGTGTCATGCCGCTCTCGCCGGAGGCGTAGAGGGCCTCCATGATGTCGATGGCGCGCGAGAGTCTCTGCTCGCTGGTGAGTTTACGCACGGGCATGCTCGTGCACCGTCCTTTCAATGAGGCGGTTCCACGCCTGCTTGAGCGATTTGGGGGCCATGGGCCTCATGCCGTCCATGGCGCGGGCCATGCAAAATGAGGCGGCGGCTTCAAGGTCGCGCACGTCAACGGTCCAGATCCATCCCGCATCGGTGTGTGCGAGCTCACCTCGCCCGCGCGTGAGGCCGTTGATCATATCGATCTGCGTCTGAGGGGCGAACGAGAACGTGGCTGCAACGGGCGGTCGGTCGGCGAAATCGAATTCAAAGAACAGATAGTCGTTGAGATTGAAGTCCGCAGGGATGGCGTAAGCCTTCGAAGGACGCCAAGCGCGAACGATACGGTCGCAGCGGAATGTCCTGATGTCGTCGGTGGCATTGTCGAGGCCGCAGAAGTACGCCACGCCCTCGCGCTCGAACATGCCGTAGACGCAGACGGTACGCTCTTTTTGCCCACCGCGTCCGTTCTGATATAAAAATCGCAGCGCACATCGCTCGGCAAAGGCGCTCCATACCGCATCGACGGTGGGAGAGCGGCTGATTGTCGCCTCGTCCGCCGTCGTCCTGCCGGTGAGGTAGGCAATTTTGGAGCGAATATCGGCAAGCGGCGCGGCAAAGGTGGAAGAGCCGCTTGCAAGCGTTTGGTCGATGGCGTTGAGTAGGATGTCAGCGTCGTCTGCGGTGATGAGGCCGCCTGCCGCAAACGTGTGCTCGCGGTCGATTGTCCACGAGCTTTCCTCGGTCTCCTGCGCGCCGGCAGGGCGAACCTCCTTGATTAGGATGCCGCGTTCGAGCAGTTTGTCACGATCGCGCCGAAACTTGCGCTTATCCGAGTCGATGTTGCCCGAGCCATATCCCAGGTCAGAATCCAAGACGATCTGCTCGGTCGTCAGCGGTTCGGGGGAGCTGTTGAGCACAAAGAAAAGATTGAGGATGCGCTGAGCCGTTTTATCGAAACTGGGCTCCGAATTCCCCTTTTTAATTGTCGCGGTCGCGTCGCTTGCCGTCATAGAGTCCTCGCATGAGAAGGTGGTTTGCTGCCATGATTTTAGTCCGATATGGAGATTAGGCTATATCCTTGTCCGCTCGGGGCGTTAAGATGGCCCGAATTCGGTCGTTTGCGCTCGCTCGGGGTATACTTTCGACTATATACGGTTCTAATGTGCATGCATTGGGCCTATTTGTCGGATTATGGATGTGGAGCGCACATGGCGAACACCCAGAACTATATTAACCACCTGCTGCAGAACACCGGCATCACGCCGGCATGCAGCGAAGAAGAGCGCTTGGCTGCCGAGGATATCGCTCAGATCTTCCGCAACCACGGCTTTGATCCCGAGGTTCAGGAGTTCAATGCCCCGGCGCCCAGCAGGTTGGCATTTGCCGTTACCGGTATTCTTGCGTTTGCCGGCGCCCTGCTGATGGGCATCGGCGGCGGTATCGGTTTGGTCGGCACCTTGCTGGCCATCATCGGCGCCGTTCTTTACGTGCTCGAGCGCACGGGCCACCCCGTGGTTTCACGCCTGGGCAAGACGGGCGTGAGCCAAAATGTCATCGCCTACCACAAGGCCTCGGGCCCGCTCGCGTCTCCGCGCAACCGCCCGGTGGTCGTTGTCGCACACTACGACTCTCCCCGTGCTGAGCTGCTCGCCCGCGAGCCCTATGCTTCGTATCGTGCGCTCATCGCCAAGCTGTTGCCTGTTGCCACGGTTGCCCCTGCTGCCGTTGCCATCCTGCGCATCCTGCCGCTCCCCGGCGCGCTCAAGGTTCTGCTGTGGATTGTCGCGATCCTCGCTTCCCTCGTTGCACTTGCCAACGCGGCAAACATCATCTCTAACCGCTACATTCTTCCCTATACGTCCGGCGCGGTGTGCAACAAGTCTTCTGTCGCCGCTATGCTCGGTGTTATGGACAACGTTGCTCCTTTCCAGGGCGAAAACGAGTTTCCCGACGATGTTCCGTTCGATACCTATTTTGGGGAGCAGAAGCGTCGTGCCGAGGAAATGGCGCGCGCAGCGGCGGAGTATGCCGCGGCCCAGCAGCAAAACGACTACGGCAACACCATCGAGTATGAAGAGCCTACCTACGCCGAGGACGAGTTCGGTCAGCCGATTGCTCCCGACGCTCAGGCCGAGCCCGAACAGGGTGAGGCTTTCGACGAGCAGATCGAGGGCTTTGAGGGTGCGTCTGCCGACGAGACGCTGATTGGCGCCATTGTGCCCGAGGATCAGAATCAGGCTGTCCAGGCCGAAGAGTTCAATGACGAGGTTCCCGCTGCCGAGCCGGCGGAGGGGCCTGTCGCGGCCGAGCCCGAGCCCAAGCTCTATCGCAATGCCGCCGGCAACATCCGCTTTGGTTCGGATGCCATCCGTGCGCTCGGAATGCTTCCCGAGTCCTGCACGCTCGATTACGAGGAGGGCGAGGAGCCGACGTTTGAGCCCGAGCCTGCCCCCGTCGTGACCGTGGATGATGAGTCTGCCGCGGTTACCGCTGCCGTTGCCGAGTCCGAGGCGGTGTCCGCGATCGATCCCGCGGCAGGACTGGACATTTTGGCTCCCGCCGCGCCGGCGCAAGACGTTGCGGATGAGTCTGACGACGATTACGTTGAACAGCCGAGGCGCGTGTCTTACGAGAGCGATACTGATTTCTCGGCCGAGATTCCCGCGGCAACGCCCCATGCCGATATTGCATCCGCGTTCTCTTCGATTGGCGCCAGCGCTTCCAACTTCTTTAAGGGCGCGCTTGCAAAGGGCAAGAAATTTGTCGACGATTTCGAGGAGAAGCGCGCTGCTGCACGCGAGGCTGCCGAGCAGGAAGCTATCGCTCAGCAGCAGGCAGCTGAGGCGGCACGTGAGCTCGCGGCGCAAGAGTTCGAGCAGAACGAGGCTATGCAGTCCGTGCCCGTCGACGCTGCCGAAGCTACAACGTCCTTTGAGTCCCAGCAACCGGCGTCCACGGATGTTGTTGAGGCGACGACGTCTTTCGAGGCTCAGCAGCACGTCGATAGCACCATGTCGTTTGATGCCGCGCAGTTCGATTCCACGATAACGTTTGAAAAGCAAGGCACCGCGATTGCCGAGCCCCTTCCTGTTTCCGATGAGCAGGGCGACGCGGCAGACGATGACGAGCCTATTGATGCTGCCGAAATCCAAGATGCCGCCGAGGACGAGCCCGTCGAGGCCAACTGTGACGAAGAACAATACGCGGCAGCCGAGCAAGATGATTCGACCGAGGTCGAGCAGGAGGAAGTGCCTGCGGTTTCCGAGGCTCCCGAGACAGATGAGTCGAGGCCTTACTCCACGCAGATTTTCACCATGCCGGCCCCGAGTGGTTCCGGTGCCACGGTTGCCGATGTTGCTCCCACCCAGGACGAAACGGTCGATTCCCTTATGGCCCAGATTTCCTCCCAGGCATCGCCGCGTCCGCAGATGAATGTTCCCGATCCGGCGTCGGCACCGTCGCCTGCACCCTCCTCGTCTCCGCTGGCTTCGGTCCCCGATCCGTCGCTGCCGTCGATGAAGCAGACAAACGTTGCGTCTCGCACGTCGCTGTTCGACCTTCCCGATCCCTCCGCACAGGTCAACGACCCCTTTGCTACCGCTCAGGGCCCCGAACCCACATCGGCACCCGTTGCGCCTCCTATGCCCGTTGCGTCGGGCGCACAGCCGATCGAGACCATTTCGGCTCCCGCCCCTGCGGCACCCAAGTCTCGCAAGCGCGGCCTGGGCGGCCTGTTCGGTCGTAAAAAGAAAAACGAACAGGACAGCATGAGTGACTGGCTGGGCGTCGAAGACGATTACGATGCCAAGAAGTCCGGTCGCGGCATCGGTTCGTGGGATAATTTCGAGGACGATAACGATGGCTGGAAGGGCGGCGCTACGTCTTCCGACGGCGCTTCTTCCGAAGATATGCTCTCGGCTGTCGCCTCTATGGGTGACGATGAGCTGCTCGGTCACGATATCTGGTTTGTGGCAACGGGCGCCTCGGATTGTGATGGCGCCGGTATGAAGGCCTTCTTGGCTTCGCATCGCGATAAGCTCCGCGGCGTATTCTTCATCAATCTTGAATCCGTCGGCGCCGGTAGGCTTTCGGTGGTGACGGTTGAGGGCGAGCAGCAGCTGCTCAAGGGCGATCGCCGCATCATGAACCTGGTCAGCAAGGTGTGCAAGTCGTTCCATGTCGATTGTGGCGCGCTCGAGATGCCCTATGCCAAGACCGATGCCTACGCCGCGCTCGAGGCGAGCCGCCGAGCCCTCACCATCGCCGGCGTGGACGGCACGCGCCTGGCTTGCGCTCGTACCGAGGACGACCTGCCCCACAATGTCAACCCGACGAACATTGCCACGGTATCCGAGGTCGTGACCGAGGTTATCCGCCGTTCGTAGACGGAGCTCTAAGGAGTCAACGTGTTTTCGTATATTAAGCGCCATTGGCCTGTCTACGTGATTTTGACCTTGATCGCCATTGCGTTAGGATTTGGGGCTGCCTACATCGTGGGTGCGAAGGGCTCGACCCCCGCCTCCGCAATCAGCGAAGAGGTGGAGCAAGAACAGAGCACGGGTGCCGATGGGATTCCTGAGTCCGAGCAGGCAATCGTTGATGGTGGATCTTCGTCTGCAGAGTAGATACGGCGATTTAAATGATTGAAAGCGGGCGAGCCGGGGGACTGGCTCGCTTTTTCATCGCGCTAGCGCTTCTTTGGGATTGACCTAAGGCGAGCGAACCATAGGGCTGCGGCACCCGAGGTCAGGAGCGCGGTGATGCAAGCGGCGATGGGAGCTGATCCTGTTGCCGGTAGGTCCTGCGGTAGGGTACAGCGTTGAATGACACTGTCCTCGTCATGTGACTCAAGTTTATCGCCGCCGCCGTTGCGGCAAAGATCGACGCGTGCGCTGTTGGTGAGTGCAGTTTGGGGTGTGTAAGCCGACGTTGCCTGCATGTGCACGACTGCGCCCCGAGCATCTGTGCCAAGGATTGCTTTGGCATCGTCAAGGTCGTCGTGCTCATCTTTGAGATCATCACGGGTCCAAGAATCCGTATCGCTTCGAGTCGTAAAGTCGGCGGCTACCGCACCGTATTCAATGCGAATGCCCGTCACGACGGTATTGGATGCAAGGTCGAGTTCTTTCGCCTCGAGTGTGGCGGATTCCGTGGTCGAGACATCCGCCTTCCAGAGGTGCCAGCCGTCGTAATCGACGAGGCGGCAATCTTCACCCAGACTCTCTTTTACTTCGTCGGACTCACGCCAAGGATTTTCGTGCCCATCGTCAAGCGTCGCGTTTGCCGGCTCATCGACGTCTGTCGAGTCCAACGGCGTCGTGCGATACCACACGTTGCACAGACCGTTGAGGTCGCCGATGGCGACGGGGGTTTCGATTGAGACGAATCTCGCCGTGCCGTCTTTGGCGCACTCAAGATCATCGGTAATCGTAAACTCATCAACCCAAGTAGCGGAATCGTTTCGAGCATCGATGGTATAGGAGAAAAGCCCATCCGTATTGGTTTGCATCGCGGCGCGGTTTTTTCCATCGCCGTTAGCCAACAGACCCTTCCCGATAGGTTGGACAAGTTCCTGACGCTTGTCGACCTGTCCTTTGATCTCGATGGGCGCATCCTTCATCGCGACGGATTGGACTTCTCCCGTATCCTTTATTTCAAACGTTATCTCCTCGGCAAGGTCATAGGTCCGCGGAGACATCGTTTCGCGCAACGAGTAGGTGCCGGGTGCAAGATGTTCGATGCGGTGCGGCTTGTCGGATGAGGTCCAGGAGTCTATTTCGGTTTTATCGGGACCATATAAGGTGAGCTGTGCGCCTTTCACTTCCTGCTCTCCGCTTGCATCGACCTTGGAGATATCAACCTTGGTGTAATCGTCGGATACGTTAAGCCGTGCTTCCACAACGGGTGTTTTCTGGTCGGCATAGGTAAGGTCGACGATATGATGCGTCCGGTCGAGCAAGAAGCCGGTCGGCGCTTGAGTCTCGACAACCTCGTAGCGTGCGGTGCCAGATCCCAGCGGGAGGTCGTCCGCGCATGCTTCTCCAGTTTCATCCGTCGTGACGGTAGCGACAGCCTCGCCGTCGAGCGCGGCAATGCTACCGTCGGGGCGCACGATATCACCTGAGGCACGGATCTCAAAGATGGCGCCCGCGAGGCTGCTGCCGTCTACGGCATCGGTTTTAACGATCCTGATGTTTCCGGTCGCGGCGTGGTTATAATACGAGACGATTGCAACGGGCGTTAGGTTTATATCGGCGGGTATGTTTACCTCGATCTCTCCGCCGACAAGATAGGGCTCTTTGGCCGAGGTTTCGCGTACATAATAGGTGCCCGGCACGAGCGATTCGGGCAGTGTGACGGTGCCGGTCGCGTCAGTCGTAAAGGTGTCCATTACGTTATATGCTGGATACCAGCATGTTTGTGAGACAGGTTTGTGATTGCTGTCGAGGAGTTGGAAGGTGAATCCGGCTAGGGGAACAGAGGCGCCTGTTTGGGCATCGCGTTTTACAATCTGGAGATGCGTCGACAGAGCGTGGTTGTCCACGATATATTGAAGCTCGGCGCCGTCGGAAATCTGATTGGCCTCGACGGTCCATTCCCCCGCACGTCTAAAACCCTCGGGGACGGTTTCCGGAACCTCACGAACCGTGTAGCCGGCGCGGTCGTATGGGACGGCTCCGTGGACACCGGCTGGTCGCTTGCCTGTGCCGAACCATGCTTCGGGCTGGTCTTTGGTGGAGGCAAAGCCATAGATGTTTGTAGTCAGTGTGCCAACAACCTGCTGAGAGCTGTTACTGACAACCTCAAAGACAACATCTCCTGCCGGCTGCTCCAGGCCGGATTGATCGCTATTGCCGTAGTCCTTGAATTTGGAAATCTCAAGGTCAAACGCAATGGGGATATTGGAAACGCGAGATTCGATCTCGACCACGCCTGAATCGCCGAGTTGGTCGGCTCCAACGGTGTAAGACCAACTGTCACCGGAGGGCAAATAGCCCTCGGGCGCCTTCGATTCATAGATGGTAAAGGTTCCCAGGGGGACATCGGTGAGGGTAGCTCGACCGCTTTCATCGGTCCTGAGAGTTTGTGTCCATCCAGGGGTTGATTGCGATACGCACACGAATTCTGCTCCTGCGAGTGAAGATCCCACCTGGGGGCCGGCATTCGTCGCGGCATCGAGTTTTACGATACGCAGGTTGATAGTGCCGGGCTGTTCATCAATGGCGACCCGCCCGCCGTCATTCCCCGTGGTAAAGGCAATACGATCGTGGCGGGGGACATAGCCGGTCGGCGCCTTCGTTTCAACTAGGTAGTATGCCGTGTTGGGCAGAAGTGTTGCTTGCGCTCGACCGTTGCTGTCCATCTTGATGGTGCCGACACGCGCGCCGCTGCCGCTCTCAAAAATATCGAATGTTGCCCCGGTAAACTGATAGGTATTGTTTCCGCTGGTAATAACGGTGTTCGCAGACTGCTTTTGGAAGGAAACAGAGACCGCCGGCAGTACATAGAGCATGTCTTGACGTTTGCTGCCGCCCGATACGGCCCCTAGATAGCGTCGCGCGCGGTGCGGAGCGGCTTTGATGCTTCCTGATTTTGCGCTGTCGTGGAGCCACCGCGCAGCCGCCACGACTTCATTGTCGGCGGTAAAGTGTCCGCTCTTGGTTTTACCCTGAGCGGTCGTGTAGGAGTAGGTGCCGTCGACATGGGTAGTGCCGTTGAGCATCCATACGGCAAGCTGGGTGGCGGCGCGGGCGCGATCGGGTGAAAGATGGTAACCACCAAACGACGTGGTGGTGGGATATCCGTGACAAACGATTGCCGCGAACTCGTCGTCGAGCCACACCCAGCCTTGATCAAAGTTGAGCCATGGGCCGCCCGGTTTGGTGGGGCCGGGGCGCTCCTGGTTCATGCAGTAGGCAATCGAGGTGTCTTGAGCTTCATACTTGCCGATGAAGAAGGGTCCACAATCATCGCTAATAGTGCGGAAGCCGAGCTGGTCGTAGCCATCGACGGCAAATGCGGCTCCCGGTGCCAGGCAGCCGAAAAGCAGGAAGAGGAGCAGGAGCAGCGGACCTGTTGCGATTGCGCTGTGGACAGAGTGCGTGGGTGCGTTGGACATGGCTGCTCCTTATCCCTCGTGCGTCGCACGGGGAGGCTGCGACGCGTAGGATGAGGCTACCCCCGAGGTTCATGCGGGTAAGTACCGGAGCCTGACCAAAAGCTTGCCCAATTCCTGACAAATTGAGCTCAAATACAACAATCAAGCAAAAGTGCAGGTAGAAGATAGGGAGAACAGGAAGTCAAAGGTCCTCGTCTCCACAATTGACGCGATTTTCAAACGAATCTCCACAGCTAAAACAAGCATCGCCACCCTTGTATCGAACAAGACAACCGCGTTATACTATCCCCCACATATGCGGGCATCGCCAAGTGGTAAGGCATCAGCTTCCCAAGCTGACACTCGCGGGTTCGAGTCCCGTTGCCCGCTCCAGTTAAGAGCACAAGCACGGCACCATCACGGTGCCGTGCTTTTTTCAATAAAGTGCCGGG
>URBQ01000033.1 GCA_900546115.1 uncultured Collinsella sp. | reverse complement strand
AAAGCCGTGCCGCCAGCGCCCCGCGCGCCGGCCAGCAGCAGTTTGCTGCCCCGCAGCAGCAGCGCCCCGCCGCCATGCCCCAGCAGCAGCCGACGCCTCGCGCCGCCGCTCCCGACCCGCTTGCCGTGGCAGACCCCTTCGCGCCTAGCGTCCCCGACCCCGCCGCAGCACCCATCCCGGTGCCGCAGACCGTCTCGCGCGACGCGCTTGCCGGCATGGGCGGAGCCGCCGCGACCGGTGCCGCCGTGGGCCTAGGCGCCGCAGCCGGCATCGCCTCCAACATGGCGAGCACTCGCGCCCCGCAGCGCCCGCTCGCCCAGCTCGTCGACGTCGTGAGCGGCGAGAGCCATAGCATCACCTCCGCACAGGTGACTATCGGTCGCGAGCGCTCGGTTTCCGATATTGCCCTGCGCGACCCCAACGTGTCGCGCCGCCACGCCCAGCTCACCTTTACGGGCTCGGATTGGTCGATCGAGGACCTCAATTCCACCAACGGCACGCTCGTCAACAACCGCCGCATTACGCGCTGCCCGCTGCGCAACGGCGATCTGCTGACGTTTGGCCTGAGCACCTTTGAATTTAGGGGATAGTCGCTTATGAACATCGATATCGTCCTTTTTGCAGGCCGCATCGTCCTGGTCGCCCTGCTCTATATCTTCCTGTTCGCCGTCATGAAGACCGGCGTGGGACTTGTTCGCGGACAGCGCCGCGACTCGGCTATCTGGACGATCGATGTGGACAAGGGCCCGCGCGGCATCCGTGGCATCCACGTAGACATGCTCGGCCCCGTCATCGTCGGTCGCTCGCCATCTTCGGACATCTGCATCAACGAACCGTTCGTCTCGGCCTCGCATGCGCGCTTTTCGCTGCAGGGCCCGGCGCTCATCATCGAGGACCTCAACTCGCTTAACGGCACGCTCGTCAACGGCCGCCAGCTCGTGGAGCCCGCGACGCTGCGTGAGGGCGACGAAGTCCAGATTGGCGACGTGGTCATGAAGGTGAACCGTCGATGATCGACGAGGAGAACAAGTCCGCAACTATGACCGAGGCACCGGCCGCCGCCACAGCTGCGCCGGCCCACGCCGCTCCGGCGGGCTCCGCGCCCGTGGAGCCCGAGGACACCGTGTTCTCCCTGCCTCTTTCGCATGTAACGCATGATATTTCGGATCTCGCCGATAACGAGGACGAAGAGGATGCCGTAGCGGCGCCCATCGGCGCACATGCTGCGGAACAGCCCACAGCGCCCGAAGCAACCCCGGCGCCGGCTCACTTTGCAGAGCCCGTCGCCGCGGCAATCAACGAGAGCGCTGCGGTGTTTGCGGCACCCGAACCCGCCGCGTCGGCGTTTCCCATAGCCCCGGCATCCGAGGTTGCGCCCGCGTCTACGCCGACGCCCGAGCCTATAGACGCCAGCCCGCAAGACGACGAGTCGATCGCCTGCGCGTTCGCAGAGCCCGGCTCCCCGGACACCGGCGATTCCGAATCAAACGCCGAGACCGACACCGTCTCTCCCGGTGACACAGCCGAGATCGACGTTGCCGCCGTTGAGGCCAAGCTCAAAGACCCCGGCTCGACCATGAGCTTTGAGCCCCTGACCGAGGAGCGCATCGAGACCGACTCGACCTATGATGCCGGCACCACCACGCAACTCATGTGGGGCGCCCGCTCTGACGTTGGCTGCGTACGCCCGCACAATGAGGATTCCTACCTGGTGCAGTCGCCGCTCTTTTGCGTATGCGACGGCATGGGCGGTCACGCCGCCGGCGAGGTAGCCTCTTCCATCGCCGTCGAGACTATTGCCAAGACGGCCCCGCAGTCCGCCGACGCAGCACGCCTGGCCGCAGCCGTCGAGGCAGCCAACGCCGCCGTAATCGAGGCGGCCCTGAACGGCCTGGGCAAGCCCGGCATGGGCTGCACAGCCACTTGCGCCTATATCGAAAACGACACGCTCGCCATCGCCCACGTGGGTGACTCTCGCGCCTACCTGCTCCACGAGGGCACGCTCATCCGCGTGACCCGCGACCACTCCTACGTGGAGGAGCTCGTGGACGCCGGCGAGATTACGGCAGACGAGGCTCGCGTCCACCCCAACCGCTCGGTCATCACCCGTGCGCTGGGCTCGGACCCCGCCATGTATGCCGACCACTTCACTCTGCATATCGAGGAAGGCGACCGCCTGATCCTTTGCTCTGACGGCCTTTCGAGCATGATTCCTGATAGCGATATCGAGAACATCGCCACGCAGTCCTCAACCGCGCAAATCTGCGTCGACAACCTAGTGGACGCGGCGCTTGCCGCCGGCGGCCACGACAACGTGACCGTAGTAGTCGTTGACCTGGTTGACGATGGCGTTATGCGCGAGGCGCAACGCGTGCGTCGCCGCAACATTACTATCGCCGCCATCCTGGCCCTCGTCTTTGTGCTGGCAGCTGGCATCTGGGCCTACACGGGTGTCACCGGCTCGTACTACCTGGGTACCCACCAGGGCAATGTCGCCGTCTGGCGCGGCCTGCCCGGCAAGCCGCTCGGACTCAAGCTTCACTGGCTCGAAAGCGAAACCAGTATTAAGCTGTCCGACCTGCCCGAAGACACGCAAAACCGCCTCAAGGCGGGCATTCCGCAAACAAGTGTCGACGATGCGCAGGACACGATATCCAAGTACCGCCACCAGATCGACGAGGAGCAGACCCGCCAGGTGATCGACGCGCAAACGATTCGCGACAACACCAATCAGGGATCGACCTCCGAATCAGATTCCGAGAAAACCGCCGAACAGTCCGCCGAGGCCGAAGCCTCCGAAAAGAACTAGAAAGGGAGTGCCGCTTATGAGTCGCCGCAACACCGAGCTGCTCTTGCTCATCGCCTCGGCGTTCCCCGTCATCCTACTGTATGCGATGTACGTCCTCACCGCGGGCGCTGCCATCTCCTTTGAGACGCTCGCCGTACCGATCGGCCTCTTTGCCGCCTTTGCCGCGGCCCACATTGCCGTGCGCATCTTGGCGCCCGGTGCCGACCCCGCCATCCTGCCCATTGTCTTTGTGCTTTCGGGCATCGGTATCACGTTCGTGACGCGTCTCGCACCCGCTCTCGCGATCTCACAGCTCATCATCCTGTTTGTCTCGGTGGCGCTCATGGTGGGAACGCTCGCGTTGGTTAAGAACCTCGACGTAGTCATGCGCTACAAGTACACCTTTGGCATTATCGGCATCATTCTGCTGATGCTGCCTATCTTTATCGGCACCACGATCTCGGGCTCCAAGCTGTGGATTCGCATCGCGGGCTTTACCATCCAGCCCGGCGAGTTCGCCAAGGTCTTTATCGTGCTATTCCTGGCCGGGTACCTGGCCGAGAACCGCGAGCTGCTCTCCATCTCCAACCGCAAGATCCTGGGCTTTAAGATCCCTCGCCTGCGACTGCTGCTGCCGCTGTTTGCCGTGTGGGGCGTGTGCCTACTCGTTGTCGTCTTCGAACGCGACCTGGGTTCGGCCGTGCTGTTCTACACCATCTTCTTGCTGATGCTCTACGTTGCCACGGGTCGATTCTCGTATGTCGTTATCGGCCTTGCGCTCTTGGCCGTCGGCGCCGTGGGCGCCTACAAGTTCCTGTCGCACGTTCAGGTGCGCTTCCAAGTTTGGGTCGATCCGTTTAAGGACGCCCAGGGCCAGGGCTACCAGATCGTCCAGTCGCTCTTCTCGCTTGCCGATGGCGGTCTGGTCGGTGTTGGTATCGGCAACGGCATGGCCAACAACATCCCTGTCGTCGAGTCCGACTTTATCTTCTCTGCCATCGGCGAGGAGATGGGCCTTTTGGGCGGCGGCGCCGTGCTCATCCTGTTTATGCTCTTTGCCGTGCGTGGCCTCACCACGGCTGCCCGCGCTAAATCCGATCTCGCCGCCTTTAGCGCCACGGGCCTTACGGCCGCCATCAGCTTCCAGGCCTTTTTGATCGTGGGCGGCGTAACCCGCCTGATCCCGCTGACCGGCGTCACCCTGCCCTTTATGAGCCAGGGCGGTTCCTCGCTGCTGGCGAGCTTTATCATCGTCGCGCTCCTGCTGCGCGCCGGTGACGAGGCGACCGGACGCGAGGCCGAGCTTACCGGCACCGGCACCATGGCTGCCATCACCGATGATCAGGTCGCATCTGCCGCCGCCCCGACGGGCACGCGCTTTGCCACCTCGTCTTCCTACGGCAGCGGCAGCCATTCCGTCGGCTCGCGCATGCGCCGTCGCCTGCTCGACACGCCTGAATCCGGTGTGCTCGGCCGCGTTGCGCTCGCCAACCGTCTAACCCGCGCGGTACTCGCCTTTACGGCGCTGTTCGCCATCCTTATCGGCAACCTCACCTATGTCCAGGTCATCAAGGCCAAGGACTATCAGGACATGCCGACCAACAACCACACCATCGCCCGCTCCAAGTACATCCAGCGCGGTTCCATCATCACGTCCGACGGCGTGACGCTGGCCGAGTCGCTGCAGCAGGAGGACGGCACCTACGTACGCTCCTACCCCAACGGTAACCTGGCAGCGCACGTGGTTGGCTACGTGAGCCAGCAGTATGGCACCACCGCCATCGAGAGCGTCATGAACGACACGCTCACCGGTTCTAAGGACTACTCCAGCTGGAACAACGCCATCGCGTCACTCGCGGGCCAGACCCAGCCGGGCAACACCGCCAAGCTCACCATCGACTCGCGCATCCAGACGGCTGCTGAGCAGGCGCTCAAGGGCTTTAAGGGCGCTGTAGTGGTCATCGACCCGCGTACCGGCGCGGTTCTCGCATGTGCCAGCTCGCCCACCTACGACAACACCAACATCGATGCCCTGCTGCAGACGGGCGGCGGCGAGGACGGCTCCATGTACAATCGCGCCATGGACGCGCTGTACACGCCGGGCTCAACGTTTAAGGTCGTTACGCTTTCCGCGGCACTCGAGACCGGTACCGCCAGCCTTACCAGCACCTACCAGGCGCCCGGCTCCATGGACATCGGCAACGCACCGGTCACCAACTATGCCAACGAGAGCTACGGCACCATCAGCCTGCAGCAGGCCTTTGCCGTGTCCTCCAACGTCGTCTTTGGCCAGGTGGCAAACGAAGTTGGCGCAAACACGCTCGTGCAGTTTGCCAACGCCTTTGGCTACGGCCAAAAGCTCGGCCAGGACCTGACCTCCGCGGCCTCCATCATGGCCGACCCGTCGCTCATGACCGAGTGGGAGACCGCCTGGGCCGGCGCCGGCCAGCCTGTCGGCATGGACCACACGCCCGGCCCGCAGACCACCGTCATGCAAAACGCCGTGATTGCCGCCGCCATCGCTAACAGCGGCGTAGTCATGGACCCGTACTTTGTAGCCCAGGTACTCGCCCCGGACGGAACCGTGGTCAAGACCACGCAGTCCCGCTCGCTGGGTCAGGCCGTCAGCTCCGCCACGGCCGACCAGGTCAAGCAGGCCATGCTTGCCGTCGTCCAGTCCGGCACCGGCACCGATGCCCAAATCCCCGGCGTCAAGGTCGCCGGCAAGACCGGCTCGGCCGAAACCGGCGGCACCAACGTCAACTCGATGTTCGTTGGCTTTGCACCTTACGATTCACCCACGGTCGCTATCTCGGTGGCCTTAGAGGATTACGACAAGCATGACGTCGAGGCCGCCAAGATCGCCGGCATCGTCCTGACCGCGGCGCTTGCCGCACAGGGAGCGTGATGCCCATGATCGAATCGGACACCCGAGGCGCGCCGCGGCCGAAGAGTTAGCGGCAACGCGCCACACGGCCCCAGCGGCCACATCGTAGGTACTACACACATCGTTGAGCGAATAGTTATGTTAGGAGCAGGAATGGAACAGAGGGTCCTCGGGGGAAGATACCTCCTCAAGGATAAGGTGGGAACAGGCGGCATGGCGACCGTCTACCGTGCACAGGACCAGGTCCTCGACCGCACGGTAGCCGTCAAGATCATGCTGCCGCAGTATGCTGGCGACGCAACCTTCGCCGCACGCTTTAAGCAGGAGGCCCAGGCAGCAGCCGGTCTCTCCTCCCCCTATATCGTGGGCGTCTACGATTGGGGCAAGGACGGCGACACCTATTACATCGTCATGGAGTACCTGCGCGGCACCGACCTTAAGAGCGGCATCAAGAGCCACGGCGCCCTCGACCCCAAGAAGGTCGCCCAGATCGGCTCGCAGATCAGCTCCGCGCTTTCGGTCGCCCACAAGCACGAGATCATCCACCGCGACATCAAGCCGCAGAACATCATGGTGCTGCCCGACGGCAACATCAAGGTGATGGACTTTGGCATCGCGCGCGCCAAGAACAGCCACCTCACGCAAGACAACAACGTGCTGGGAACCGCCCACTACGTCAGTCCCGAGCAGACCCGTGGTCAGGACCTCGGCCCCACCTCGGATATCTACTCGCTGGGCGTCGTGATGTACGAGTGCGCCACCGGCCGCGTGCCCTTTGACGGTGATGACGCCATCTCAGTCGCACTCAAGCAGGTCAACGAGCTGCCTATTCCGCCGAGCCAGATCAACTCCGGTGTCGACGCCGACCTTGAGCGTATCATCCTCAAGTGCATGGAGAAGGACCCGGCAAACCGCTTCCAGACCGCCGACGAGCTGCGTCAGGTGCTCAACAGCTACCTGTCGGGCCGTGCCGTCAACATCTCGGAGCCCACGCGCATCATCGGTGCACCCGGTGAACTGGGCGCCACCAAGACTCGCGAGCTTTCCGATCAGACGCGCGCCATGGTACGTCCCGTCTCGGGCGTGAGCGGCCAGAATACCGCCCGTAGCTCGGTTTCGGGCTCCACCGGCTCCTACGAGGTCGAAAAGCCCAAATCCAACAAGAACAAGATCATCGCCGCCGTGGTGGCAGCCGTTGCCGTCATCGGTATCGTGGTGGCCTTTGCCACAGGACTCTTTGGCGGCGAGCAGGTCACCGTGCCCGATGTGCTGGGCAAGGACCAGCAGACTGCCGTCGAGCAGATCAAGGAAGCCGGCCTCGAGGTCGGCACCATCGACCAAAGCTACAACGACGATATCGACGAGGGCAAGGTCGCCGAGCAGACGCCCAACGGCAAAACCAAGAAGGCCAAGGGCACCAAGGTGAACCTGGTAATCTCCAAGGGCCCCAAGCCCTCCGAGAAGGTTGAGGTTCCCCGGCTTGTCGGCCTGACCAAGGACCAGGCAGAAGCCGCGCTGGCAAGCGTTGGCCTGAAGGGCAACGCCTCCGAGGAGGCCAACGAGGCCGATGAGGGCCAGGTCTTTGAGCAGGGCACCGAACCCGGTAAGGAAGTCGAGAAGGGCACGACCATCTCGTACAAGGTCTCCAGCGGTCCTGACACCACCTCCGTCCCCGATCTGACCGACATGACCGAGGCCCAGGCGCGCAACGCCCTCGATATGGCAGGCTTTGGCGTCGACGTGAGCTACCAGGAGAACGATTCGGTTACCGAGGGCACCGTGATTAGCTGGAACCCCAGCGGCAAGCAGAAGCCTGGCGCCACGATTACCGTCGTCATTGCCAAGAAGTCCGGCAAGGCCAGCGTTCCGGGCAACCTGTACGGCAAGAGCATCTCCGCGGCCGTCACCGCGCTCAACAACGCCGGGTTCTATAACATTGGCTTCTGTGACCAGAACGGCAATCCCGTGAGCGGTAACGAGGATGCCACCGTTACGGGCGTCTCCCCCACCGGCAAGCAGTCCACCGACAGCACGATTACGCTGACGGTTGCACTTTCTGGCTCGGGTTCGGGTCCGGGCACGGGCACGGGCGGCGATTCCGGTACGACCAACTAAGTCGCCACCCCACCGCTCATTACGGCTCTCGCCGCAAACATATTCGCTCACAGGCGCCCGCTTGCTTCCCCAGCAAGCGGCGCTTCGTTTTTGACATGACATGAACCAGAAGAGCCCGGCACCGTAGCGGTACCGGGCTCGACAAATCTCTGGTGCCCCCGGGCGGATTCGAACCGTCGACACCCGCTTTAGGAGATATGATTTAATGCTACCCCCTACTATTCATCAAGCATCATTGAACACCATATAACCGCAGATAAACATAGCAGTTTGTGTCTTTTACCTCCGGTAGCTGCGCCTACGCTTTTACAAACATATTACTAACAGCTTTAGCTAAACTGCACTCAATGAATTGTTGAAAACTATTCAAAGAAACGGAGTGCAAAGATGTCAGAACAGCCACTAATTAGCGGAAGAGGCACGTGTTGGAAAGACAAGAGATCACCTAACACCTATCGCTATTATTTTTCCCTTGGGGTCAAGGACCCTAAGACAGGGCGTTACAAACGATCCCCAACTTATACGGTTCGTTGCAAGACTAAAACAGAAGCTAAGGCTGCAATGCAGGCCAAGCTGGCTGAAATCAACTCCTCTGGCACGATCACTAAAACTAAAAAGCCCACTTTGCTTGCGTCCTACTGCTGGGCCTTTCATGAAAATAGGGACACCGAGCTTGCGCCAACGAGCTATGAAAGAGAAGCGTACGATTGCAGGCATATCGAAGACCTATTCGGTGCGTTTCAGACAATTGAGGGGCTAACTCCCGATCTAATCGAAGAAACATATGCCGAAGCTCGTCGTACGGGAAAATACAAACCATCTGAGCTTGTACGAATCAATGCGAAACTGCGCCAGATTCTGTCGAATGCAGTCGCAAAGAGAATAATTGACCGAAACCCCTGCGCTACCGTTCATGTTCGCAGACCACGCAACAAAAGAGAATCACTGACAATCGAGCAAGTAGCTACCCTATGCACACATCTTCAACACATTGAGCTCACCGCCGAAGCTGTTGGTACGCTAGTGCTAGTGTATACGGGTATGCGAAAAGGCGAGATGCTGGGCCTCGAATGGCGCGATTGGGACCCTGCCAATAAAACCTTGAAAATTGACAGGCAGTACACCAACGATCATGAACTGAGGGCACCCAAGTCACAAGAAAGCCAACGCAAAATCCCCGTTGGAGAAACCCTGGCCGAACGTCTTCAATCATGGTCAGCCATACAAAAAGAGCTCCTGGCCTCTCTGGGGCTGTCCCAGACTGGCAGCACTCCCATCATTAGCGATATTGCTGTCGAGCAAGGGGTCCCTACTGTCTGTCACATGAAGAACTACATCTTCAACCATTGGTTTCGCGATTTCGCAGTTAGCTGCAATCTTGGAATCTATGAGCCGAATAATTCGACTGGCGGAAAACTATATAAGGGCATCTGCCCGCATCAGCTCAGGCATTGCGTAAGCACTTTTATGCTGGCGAACGGATCGGACGTTAGAAGCGTGCAAGGTATTCTTGGCCACACGGACCCCAATATCACGCTCAAAACGTATACAAGCCTCGTTCAACAATCAGAAATAAAAGCAGTTAAAGGCTACGAAGACTTCATCAACGCCTATATACAGAGAAGCGAGAAATAGCATGTTTTTCATTCATCGTTTTATTCATAATATTACGGTACTATAATACCGTTTCCGCAGGTAGATGCTATATTTGATTGACAACTAATGAGTTTTAATACATGCTAAAGCTGTCAGATGGCTACGCATGTAGTCATAGAAACCGGCCCCCCAAGTGCTTATGAACCTGGTAAGTCTTACAAGCACAGGGAGGGCCCTCATTGAAAGGATAGCTCATCATGGCTACTCCAAAGATTAGCACTCAGGCGTCCACACCGACTTTCCCCACTGGTGCCGCTCAGTGCGATCGGTTGCTCCGCGTTAACGATATCCGCGAACTCACTGGCTGGAGCGAAAACACCGCACGCAAATTCATGCGCGAGTCCGGCAAGCTCATCCAAATCCATCGCTCGAATTACATGTTTGAAAGCTCGTTTTATGAGCTTTTCAAGCAGCTTGAAGGTCGGACCGCCCACCTTGACTAGGTGGTAAACATGAGCGAGCTACCGTCGATTTCCGACAAATTTTCCGATGATGTTACTGAGCAACGAGAGATTAGAAGGAAAATGGATAACGCGAATTTTATTTCGGTGCCCGACTGGGCGTGTTGTGCCACCACTGTCGCTGCCGAGCGCCTCATCCTCGGCCTCGTATGGAAGCTTGGAAATCCTTCCAAAAACAAACGAGCCATGGGCTTTTACGCAAAAAGCAAATGGATTGAGGAGCGCTACCACCTAAGTAAGAACACGATCTCCCGGGCCTATACCTCTTTGAAGAATAAGGGGTTTATTCAAAAAGCGGGTGATGGCAGCTGGATGCTTAATTACGCTGCAATCTACCGCGCCGCGATCGAAAACGCTTGGGAGCCCCCGAAATCTTAAGTCCACAGACCGACTATCGACGTGGGCTTCTGTCAAACAACCGAGTTAAAAACCACTGAGCCAGAATCCGCTTCAATAGAAGAGGATTCTGGCTCAAATGATATCCGGCCGTTCGCGCAGCGATGTCCACCGCAATCTGGCAAGAATCGAGGACGGGGAAACCGTCATCGAGGTCGTGAAGGTCGGTAATCGCCAGGCGTCTACAAAAACATGCCGCGGATGTAAAATGAAGCAGGGTCGAACCGGAACAGTTCCCGGACAATTGGCGTCCGGCCAGACACTTCGATTCGACCCTTTCTCATACCTGCATCTAAAATACTCCCATAATCATTCTCGACATCTTTAACGCCCTCACCTCCTGCCACCAGCACGTCATAGGTGCCATTTTCAACGAATCGATATGGCCGTCCATTCATGGTCTTTAAGGCACGTGATACCATGAAAGCGTGCGGTATTTCTCCAATCGAAAACCTGCGTGAACGCATGACTTGAGACGCTTTTAGAACTCACCAAGCGCAGGACAAACACAACTCAACAGCGGCCGCGTATTTGTTCCCAGCCGTACGGCATGGCGGAGCCATGCCCATTGTTGATTGGAGTGCCGCACGATGACAGACAACCCAAACGAGAGAAAAATCAGCGAGACGCCCGGCGTGAAGTCCGTCCTCGATGAGGCCGCCGAGCGGATCGAGGCGACATGGCGGGAGAAGCTGCTGCGCGAGACGGGCAACCTCATGACCGAGAACGCACTGCTCATGGCCCAGGTGGATGAATTCAGCCGCAAGCTCGTCGAGGCGACGGATCGGAACGAAAGACTTGAGGCCGACTGCAATGAGCGGATTGCCTTTATAGAGGAGAAGTTCGAGCTCGATACCGCGAGCCTCTAGCTTGAGAACAACGAGCTCCACGCCGCAAGCGTCAGGTACTTCTCCCGTGCTAAGGAGCTCGACAGGCAGGTCGTTCAGCTCCGCGCCGAGGCTGAAGCCATGGCCGATGAGATCGAGCGCCTGCGCGTCGAGCGTGACGCCGCGTTGAAAGCCCAGGCCGAGCTGAGCGATGCGCTCCTGGCCCAGCACGACCTGATGGCCGCGGTAGCCGCCCTCAAGGACCGCCTCGCCGCCTCCGAGCAGCGGGTAGCCGCGGCCGAGGCCAAGGTCGAGGCCATGACCCAGATGAAGGATGAGTAGGTCGCATAGCATCTAATTTTCTAGAAACCCTCTAGAGCATTTCTAGGGGGTTTCTAGAACTGAGAACCGGGCGCAGCACTTTCGATCGGCACGATGTCTCGATAGACCAGGCGATGCCTGTCGTCGCGCCATTCGTCGCCGTGGTAATGCCCGAAGAGCCAGATGCGATAGTCGAGCCGCCCGTCGAGCTCGCCCAGGAAAGTTTGCAGCGTATCCCCGCCGCACTCACGTCCGCGCTCGCGGCACAGCTCTCTAGCCAGGGCAGCAGGAGCCTCGTGAGTCACAACGTAGTCGACCTTCCAGCCCACGCGGTCGAGCGAGGAGCGGCAGTGCTCCGTCTCTTCCTCGCTCGGCATCTCCTCGGGCCACCAGCTCCTCCCCTCCTTGCGATACTGCCTGTCGTTGCTCGCGGCGCCGCCCATGGCAAGGACTGTGAGCCCGTCGATATCGAACACCTCTCCGCGCATCAGGTGCAGCACGTGCGGTCGCGCCTCATGGACGAGCCCGCCGTTCCACTCCCGCACCGGCAGCCCAGCCAGGGCGTGGTGGTTCTCATGGTTGCCGTCTACGAAACACGTGGTCCACGGCTTCGATTCGAACCAGTCGAGCCAGTATTTCTCGGCGTTGGATCCATCCCAGACAAAGCCGAAGTCGCCGGCCACGATCACCGCGTCATCGCGCGTCAGGGTCCGGCCCAGCGGCCAAGACCTGAAGGCGAACCTGCTGGCCCCGTACTCGGCCCTGCCGTGCACGTCTCCTGTCACATAGACAGCCATCAGTACGCACCCCACGGCAGGAGTTTGTCCCCGAGCCTCACGATCCGGTCGTACAGCACGGTATGACGTTCGTCTGGGTTGCCGTCTCGGTGAAAATGGCCGTAATACCAGCGCTTGTAGTCCAGGCGGTCCTCGAGCTCGTCGAGGAATTCGGTCAGCCGGTCCACATCGGGACGCTCCCAGCCTGGGTCCGGGTGGAGCGTCGGCGAGAGCATGCGCGTCGAGCAGGTATGGGTGATGACGAAGTCGACCTTCCAGCCGACTTCGTCGAGCTTTGTCCGCGCGGTATCGAAATCGCGCTCGTCCGGGAGCTCCTGAGGCCACCAGCTGGAATAGGGCACGCGGTATTCCCTGTCCACGCTCGTGGCACTGCCCATGGTGAAGACCGTCGAGCCGTCGAGCTCGAAGACCTCCCCGCGCATGAGGCGGCGGATGGACGAGGTATCCGACAGGCGCTGCGTCAGCCCGCCGTGCCACGGTTCCATGGGGCGTTCCTCCCAGTGGTCGAAGCGCTCGTGGTTGCCGTCGACGAACAGTACCGTGTAGGGGCGCGACTCCAGCCAGGCGATGTCGGCGCATTCCTCGGCGGAGAAATCCCACGGAAAGCCAAAGTCGCCGGCGACGATGAGGTAGTCATTGCTGGTAAGACTGTCGCCAAGCTCCCAGTCGCGGAACTTTTGCATGTCGAGCCCACCGTGCACGTCGCCCGTCACATAGACCGTCATCGGATCGCCTCTTCCCTCTTGTACGCCGCCAGCTCGCGCTCGACCTGCCTGTCGCCGGTCTCGTTGACCCACCAGGGCCATTTCACCCGGCCGCACGGCTCGTCGACTCCGGCGAACCATTCCCTCAGCCCGTCGAGGCTCACCGGGGAGTGCCCGTTGGCATCGCAACCGACGTCGTAGCGCAGAAGGCCCTGCTTGCGGTTGAACTCGTTGTACGCGCCGCCGCTGCTGTGGATGTGCCCGTGGAGGTGCCACGATCCATGGCTCATGCCCTGCCAGTCGGCCATGGGGTAATGGCTCAGGACGATCTTCTGCCCGTCGATCTTGAGCACGCAGATCGGCGGCTCCACGGTGAAGGCGCCCGTGACCGCCGGCTGGGTCCAGTCCTTGTCGTGGTTTCCCGGGACGAGGTGGATGCGCCTGCAGGCGATCTGCTTGCGCAGCCCGTAGGCGTCCTGGGCGGTCATCTTGAATGAGAAATCCCCCAGGATGTAGAGCTCGTCGTCCACGGCAACCTTGCCGTTGATGCTGTCGACGATGGCGTCGTTCATCTGCCAAATCGTCTCCCACGGGCGGTCGGTGAACTTCAGCACGTTCTCATGCCCGAAGTGGGTGTCGCTGGTAAACCAGATCATTTTTATGTCTCCTTTTATCGCTAAAAAACGTTCTCCTTCGAGGTCAGGAGACGTTTTATGAGCGACATGAGGTGCATATCCCTCATGTTTCAAGCTCCAATCTGCCGGATTTGCCCAACTATAAGTTTACGCCCACGCGCGAACAGGATTTGATTTTTGAAATATGGACGAATTCCTCGTCAGGAGGGTAAAATGGTGCCGACGGCAGCCCAAGTTGTAGAGAGCTGGGCAGAGCCGTTGCTTAATGAAGTTGGGTCATCGTCTTAGCGACGGTGGCCTTTCTTTTTGGGCTTCGAGCCCTGCTTGAGTGCCTTGGAAAGGCCGACAAGGGCCGTGAGGAGCGAGACCATAGCGGTCAGGAGCTTCACGAGCTCGGTGAAATCGGTCATGGGCATCACCTCCCATCAAATGGAGGGCTCTGCCCGGCACGAGGGCTGCCGACAGCAAGGACGATTCTATCAGAGCGGCTGACTCCCGCCGATCAATTCATACTCCTCATCCTCGCCGAATTGCGAGTATGAAAGAATCGGCACTGGATGGCAGCGCGCTAGGGCACCGACGATAGGCTTTCCAAAACTAGCGAGGCGTGTCTCCGCGATCGTAATCGCCTCGGTCGACCGCGCGATCGACCTGCGGCGAGATGTCGCCGTTGCCACCATGGGCTCGTCCTGCGGCGCGAACGCGGTCATCGCCAGCATCGGGAACGGCGCCGGCGTAACGGTTGCGAATCTCCCTTGCGTAACCGCGCCGGGCAAGAAGCTCATCACGAACCGCCGGATCCTCGAGCAGATCTTCATCGCACTTCGGTGCGATGAACTTAGGAAAGAGATTGTAGGCGACGCCCTTGCTCGCCTTTGCCTGCTCGACCCACGCCGAATACGCCTTCTTAAGCCGTTGAATGTAAATCTCGCAACGCCTCTCATAAGGAAGGGCTCGCTCGGCCTCCAGCACGTTATTTTTGAAAGCCGCCTCAAGTTGCTTGACCGCAAACCTCCCGTCAAGACGAGTCAGGTTGAAAGTGCACTTCGGGTTGCCGGCCTCCTTGATATCGAGATCTGTCGCATAGACTCGATTGTTCTTAATGAAAATGTCTACGCCCCATGAGGCAAGTAACTTTTTAAACTGCTCCATATTCTTCGGATGACCTTCGTTGATTGCAAGATGGATCAACTCGCGCAGATTGTTTTTATAACTGTACTCACCGCGACCGATAATCTCCTTTTCTGTGTCCCGCGGCTGGCGATCGCGAATCTTCGAATTCTTCTTTCCCTTTTCGAGCTGGGCGAGATTCCAGTCCTTATCGAGTTCGCGGACCCATGAGGCGCGTTCGTACTTTCCATGCCGCCCGCCCGTCTCGCAACGCTTGCCGGTTAACAAATCGGTACGGTTGATCGCCATGTGCACTGCGTAGCGTTTTCCCGCCTTATCGCTTTCTTCGTGCAGCGCGAGAATCACTTGTTGATGCGGATAGTGTTTCGCAAGCCATTGCTCCGCGTAGGCCAAACATGCATCGGGGGTCATCTTGCCCCCGTTGCATGAGCATTCTTCCGGAAGGAACGCGAGGATCTGATGAAGCAGGATTACGTTTTTGGCTCCGGCTCTCGATGGTTTGTCGTGATGGAAAACCTTTCTGGTTCTATCCATTTTCGAAAACCAGCGATCGCTGTATTCGATGTTCCAGCCGCCACGCGCAAGCGCATCTTTTCCGTTGATGTATTTACGGACGTTCTTTGCGTAGCGGTCGCTCGAAACGCTTTTCTGTTTGATAACCGTCATTTCACATCACCACCGACGAAATAGCGCCTCTCGAGCTCGTCGATGAAACGGTCTAGCTTACGCCCAACTTGATAGACCTTCTCAAGTGTTCGGAAAACCGCCTTCTCGTTATACGCCGGAAGACCTTGTACATTTACGAAGTACATGAGCTGATTGAGGTTTGTTCCTTCCTTTAAAAGCTCGTGATAAATCTTGTCGATCGACGCCCGATCGACATCGATTTTCTCAACATTCCCTTTGAGCAGTACGCGACGAGCATACGAACTGACAGTCATATCAAGGGAATCAGCATTGCTTTCAATTTTCTTTTTTTCTTCCGGTGAGACCCGGACGTGAATGTCATCGGTTCGGAATTTCTGGTCAGCGATTTCCGCAAAACTAAAATCGATATCGAGATCGTCAGCATTGCACAAAACGAGGCGTATGAGTTCCGCCTCGCTCATCTCATGTCGCTTTGCGATTGCGGTGATGGCTTTCTTCTCTTCATCGGAAAGAGACGCCTTGACGGTGTGTGGGCGGAGCCTGCTCATGATTCCTCCGGAAAACGAATCAGCGATCGGAGAGGCCTCCGATCAAAACCTGCTATGCGATTCGCTTTCCTTTTGATGAGGAACGGCTGGCGTCGTTCCAAAAATGAAGAATCGACTTCGCGATTCTTTATCGCGAAGTTTCAACTTCACAACAACCTTATCGCCTGCTACGGCGATTGGGCGGAGCGTAGCGTAGACACGAAATGAGAGGCCTCGTTTCGAGCGAAAGGCTTCGCGGTGTCGTAGTGTCAGCGAAGACCGTGAGCGGAAGCGAATTTTTAACGCGAAGGATGCTGAGTGTTAGAGATTCGCTGTAGCGAGAGCGGAGCGGTAATGCGAATGCGAGGGATGCCGAGTGTTTGCATTACCGCGCAGCGGAATCCGGGCGAGGGCTGGAGCAAGTTGATGGAAGACCTTACCGATTTGCGGAAGGTTTTGCCCGAAGCATCCGGAACCGCCGGATTCTTTTGGAACGGTCTCCCGTTTGATTGCTTTCCTATCGTTTGCTCCCAGACTGGGCGTCTAAAAAAGGCGGCCGAACCGGCCGCCCACAAATAAATAAACATTTACCGAATGTAAGAGGAGAGGAACGATGTACATTACTCCCAGTGACCGGCGACGTCGACAACCCAATGTTGTCCCGTAGCCTGCTGTTCATAATGTCCTTGGTCCTCAGAGGTGGTATACGAATCATTGATTGCAGAACCGCCGTTAGGATGCTGCGCATCGCCAAAAGTAGCGTGAGCGTGAGCGTCCATTTCGGCTGCAGATCCAAATGCTGCGTGGCATGCACTGCAGATCCAACGTTCATGGCGCGTATAAACCACATTCGGCACCCAGACCTGGCTGTAATCTGTCTCCCAGTGGCCCTGCTCGGCAACCCACTTCTTCTGGCTGCCGCCGTTGGAAGAGGAATTGTTGCTGCCGGAACTCTGCGAATTGCCGGAATTCTGCTTGGACTGGGAGGAATCGCCCTTGCTGTCCGACTTCGAGGAATCGGAAGACTTGTTATCCTCCTTCTTGGAGTCATCGGATTTCTGGTCCTTGTCGTCGGATTCTTTCTTCTCCTCGGTCTTGGTTCCAGAGGTTTGCGTCGCCTTTTCTTCGCTTGGCTTCTTTTTGTCTTTATTCTTTACCGCTGTGGCGGCCCTTTCCGTAGAGCCGCTTCCTTGCTTTGCAACGCTGGCACATCCAAGTTGAGGTGCCGAAAGGCACACCAGAAGCGCAACGATAATAGCCCTTGTTCTCACACCGATCTCCCCGTCCATGAAACCGGGCGTTGGACACTAGCCGATATCCAACGCCCGACTCGCTTTTACATCTGCCCGTGGCGTTTCTTCCGGTCGAGGAAGACGCCGGTCGCCACGAGGACGGTACCGCCGATGGCGAACGTCTCCCCGATGAGGCCCGCGCGGTCGCCGGTCTGGGCGAGGCTACCGGACTGGGCGGTCTCCGTGCCGGCGAGGTGCTTCGGGCTGTATGCCGCCTGCTTCTTTGCGGCCTCCTCCGCCTCCTGACGGGCGATCTCGGCGGAAAGCTCCTGCTCTGCCGCGATGCGGTCGGACTTCGCCAACTCGTAGGCGGCGAGTGCCGCATCATAGCCGGGCTGGAGCTCGTCCACCGCGGTCTGCTTCTCGTCCAGGATGGCCTTGGCGGGCGCGACCTTGGCACGTGCCTCGACTGCTGCGGCGAAAAGCGCGTTGAGGGCGTCATCCGCGTTCACATCATGGCCGGAAGCGACCGCCGCACCGGCGTCGATGGAGTTCAGCTTCGACAGCTTGGCGTCTGCCTGTGCCTTTGCCTGTTCGGCGGCGGAGACCAGGGACTCGGCGGCGATGGTATCCGCCTTCGCGGCATCGAGCGCGGCCTTGGTGTCATTGACGGCCTTTACTGCATCCTGCTCGCGCTGCTGTGCCTCTGCGAGCTTCGCGGCAAGATCGGTGAGGATGTCGAGGTTCGACTGTGCGTCCTCGAGATTGGTCTGGGAGCCGGTAAGCCTGTCGGCGGCAACGCCGGTGTCGGCCTTTGCGGCATCGACGGCACGCTGGGCATCCGCGAGGGCGCGTGCGGTGGCGTCCGCCTTTTGCTCGGCGGCGGCGAGGACGGTCGCCTTCTCGACCTGATCGGCTGCCGCCGCGTCATGGACGCTCTTTGCTGTATCGAGCGCCTTCTTGGCGTCGGCGACGTCCTGGAAGAACTTCGCGAGATCGGCGTTCGCAACCGTGACGTCCTGCTGCTTGGCCTCGGTGTCCGCCTTGGCGGAATCCAGCTTGGTCTGTGCGGCCGTTACGGCTGCGTTGGCGGCATCAAAGGCGACCTGTTTCTGCTGGACGGTCGACTTTGCCGTATCGACTGCCGCGTTGGCGGCATCGAGGTCCGATTTCGCCGCATTAAGCTCGGTCTGGGCATCCGTGACGCCCTGCTGCTTGGATGCGAGATCAGCCTTTGCGGCATCGACGGCACGCTGGGCATCGGCAACACCCTGCTTTGCGGCATCGACATCTGCCTGTGCGGAATCCGCTGCGTCCTGCTTCTGCTGGACGGTTTCAGCGGCGTCGGTGGCTGCCTGCTGCTTGGCTGCGAGATCGGCCTTGGCTGCGTCGAGTGCGCTCTTGGCGTTCTTCAGGCCGTTGATGTAGGAGGTCAGCTTCTGCTCGTACTCGTCGACGGAGATGGCTCCGGTATTCCAGCCCGAACCGGCCCAACCGCCGTATTGCAGCGTGAGCGAGAACGTCAAACGGGTGTCATCGTTCAGACCGCATCCCATGACAGCATAGTCAGGGTTGATGATGTTCATGTAATGACCGATACGGTAGTAATCGAACTTGTCCTGGTTGGCGTACCAGAAGTCGTAGGCGTCCTTTCCGGAAAGATTCGTCGCACCAAGGGATGCTGCAGTCTTGTCAAACAGATCCTTTTCCTGATAGATCCAGGCCTTGCAGGGGTCGCGATAGCTCCAGGCAAGGTTTTCACCGACATCGAACTGCTGGGCATGCTCTACATTTTTCGTCGAATAGTTTGCATCTGCAATCGCTGCCGCAATGAGCTTATAGCTTACCTCAAGCTCGGAAAGGCCGACGGACTTACGGTAGGCGTTCACGTTCTTCATGACCGTGATGGACGAAAGCATGTTTTCAAGGCCCGTTGCGTCGAGACTGTTTCCGATCTCGGTGTAGTCTTTGTACGTGCAGTTCTGGATGATCTCGATGGCTGAATCGGCACCCATGGCCTTGAAAAAACCGATGGCTCCCTGCTTGAGCTGCGCGTCTGCGAGATCCACCTTCGTTTGTGCCTCGTCGACCTTCTGCTGGGCGGCGGTCACGGCGGCGTCTGCGGTATCCTTTGCGGCCTTGGCGTTCGCGAGCTCTACGTCGGCGGCTGCCTTGGCGGACTCGGCGTCCTTGACAGCCTGCTTCGCGGCGTCCAGCTTGGCGACGGCGTCGGCATTCGCCTGCTTGGCCGCATCGAGGTCGGCGATCGCGGCATCGAGAGCGGACTGGGCGGCGTTCACACCGGATTCGGCATCGGCCGCGGCCTGCTGCTTTACGGAGAGAGCCGTCTGGGCATCATTCAGGTCGGCTTGTGCCGTTGCCGCAGCGGACTGTGCCTGCTCGAGCTCGGACTCGCACTGGGACTGTGCCGCTCGTGCGACAGCGAGGGCTGCCTCTGCGTCCGCGACCTTCTGTTTTGCCGCATCATACTCTGGACCGCTCGCACCGGCCTCCGCCGCGGCGAGGTCTGCTTTCGCCTTCTCGTAGGCGGCGCTGGCGGCTGCGGCCTTCGCATCCGCCGTGTCCTTGTTCTGCTGGGCTGCGGCGAGGACGGAATCGGCGGAATCCTTTGCAGACTGGGCCGCAACCAGCTTGGACTGGGCATCGGCAAGCGTCGCGTTGGCGTTGTCGAGTTCGGCCTGTGCCCTGCTCACGGCATCCGTGGCGTCGCGCACGGCCTGCTCGGCGGCACGGATAGCCTCCGGGGTGGCGCCTACGGCATCGGCCTTGGCTTTATCGAGGGCGTCCTGAGCGTCCTGGGCCGCCTTGATGGCGGACTGGTACGCTTCGTCCTTCTCGGACGCATCCGCCTTGGCGTCTGCGAGACCCGCCTTCGCCTGCTCGAGGTCCTTGCCGGCGGCATCGGCGGCGTCCTTGCCCTCTGCGACCTGACGGGCGTACTCGTCCATTGCCGCTCGGTCGGCGGCCGTACCGGCGCTGACTGCCGAATCGTAGGATGCCTTGGCCTGGTCGCGGGCGGAAGCCGCCTCGTTGTAGGGACCGGCGGCCTCATCGTAGGATGCCTTGGCGGCGTCCTCCTTCGCCTTCGCCTCGTCGACTGCCTTCTGCAGGTCCGCGATGGTCTGTGCGACGGATTTCGTGCCGGTACCGGATGCCGCGCCGGCGTGGGCGGCGATCGGCGACATCACGGCGGGGTGCTGCGTGCCCCCGTCACCGGTCTGGGCGAATGCCGTGAACGGTGAGATGAGGCTCGATCCGGTCATGGCGGCCATGGTCGCCGCGGTGACGGTCAGACGCGCGATCCCCTTCGGGGCGTGAACCTTTTTGCTTGGCAGTGCGTCGAAGTGATCGCCACCGGCAGCAAAGTGCTTTCCCTGAGTCATTGCTATTCCATTCCTTTTCCATGCCATGTCCGACTAGGCATCAGAACTCTTTCTAATAAAGGTAATTATGCGCCTTAACAGGGATTGTTGTATATAGTCCGTTGGCATAAATACAACAATCCATGACTCTTTTTGTCATGGATACGAAGACGCTTCAGAAATCATTCGGCATGAGATGCAAAGAGCTCCGCGCTGGACTCGGGTACAGCCAGGAGCAGTTCGCCAATTTGATTGAGATGGATCGTTCCTACTACGCGAGCATTGAGGTCGGACGAAGAAATGTCAGTCTTTCTAACCTCTCTAAAATTGCCAATGGATTCAACATATCAATTGCTGCACTTATGACTGGTGTCAGCGATAAATCGGATTAGTCCATCAATCAGCGAACGAAGTGAGCGAATAAATCGGCGGCGTAGCCGGCGGCAAGGACACGGTACGTGGCCGCGCAGCGAGCTTCGCGAGCGAAGAGGACGGCATCGCCGTCCCTATATCTTTATAGTATATTTCTCTATTAATTGGTTTCACCAAAATGGGTATAGCGCAAGCTTCTGAACAGGCGTTTTTATCAAAACTCAAAGCAGCCGAATCATCAAAATGGTGAAATTTTTTACCCAAATTGAGGAAGCGCTTCACCAAAATGGAACCGACTAACGGCTGTTGAAAACTTTTTATCCCCAAAATGGTGATTTCCTGTTTTCAGTGGAAAACTCGGTAAGTTAAATTATTTACTTACCAGATTTACAAACAAAAGCAGTTCTTAACCCTAAAACCAGAACAGGTCAGAAGCAAAATTAACTCCTGACCTGCGATTTTTCTGGTGCCCCCGGGCGGATTCGAACCGTCGACACCCGCTTTAGGAGAGCGGTGCTCTATCCCCTGAGCTACGGAGGCATGTTGTATTAGTGTAGCAGATTTACGCCGCTGTAATGCAGCGTATACCCACTCTTCGAAGTTGCGGTGGAACAGCCCTCCGGAAAGTGCGTCCCACTATCCAGGCAAATTCTGGGTCAGACTTTCCCCATGAGACCTCGCTGGGAAACAGTGACCCAGAATTTCGGCTCGAAACGGGACACGGTTTCCCAAACGACCCCGTTCCGGAAACTACATCCCGGAATCGACGCTCGAACTGGGATGCACTTTCCCGATCGAGCCACATGGGAGACTGCGCCCCACTTTGAGGGGGCGCTCTTTAATGACTAGTTGCCTTTGTGGAAGAGGTTTTTGATAACGGAGGGGATGCTCTTGGCGCCCTTAGCCGTCACATCGATAAAGTCAGGCGAACGCACGAGCTTATCCTCGTCAACGTACTTGCGGACCGCACGAAGTGTCTCTTTGTCATCGCGCGTCGAAAACGTAAAGTGACCATTGTCCTTGGTGAAGATGGCAAAACGCGTAATCTTCTTGGTGCCGCGCAAAACCTCGGCGGCAATATAGTCGACCTCGTCCCACGGGATTTGGATATAATCCTCGGGATTACGCTCGTTATAGTACTCAAACGCCTTATTGCCCACCATCACGTTACCGTGACTGGTAAGCCCCATCAGGCAGGTTGCCGGCGTTGCCAGATCGACCGTGCTGTTCTGAGATTGCGCCATACGCGCCTCGCCCTCCAATAAAAACAATCGGACCGCATCCAGTGTACCCACCGGGCGCGGTCCGTTTCAATGGCTCAAAAGCCCTTGCCTAGCAACTCTCGGTCTTAAGCCGAAGCGTGCTTACATGAAGCCGCAGACGCGACCGATGATGCCGACGGCGAAGAGAGCCAGGATGATGACGATCGGGCTGACCTTCTTCTTGAGGAGCTTGCAGACCAGAAGGGTCAGGCACACGGCGGCAAGGCCGGGGATGAGCTGATCGAGGTTGGCCTGAAGCGTGGTGACCTTCACCGGGTCGAGTGCGTTGGCACCGACAGAGCTGTACATCGTCAATGCCTGCTTGATGCCCTCAGAACCGGCGGGCAGGTTGGCCCAGTCGATATAGGCGCCAGCGGACTGCGTGACCTTGGAGACGACCGGGGTGAAGGAGATGGACACCCAGCGCTCGACCAGGGCGCCGATGATGAACATACCCAGGATGGAAGCACCCTCGGTGACCTTGCCCATCAGACCGCCGGAGAGGTCCTTGGCGATGGAGGAGCCGACCTTGTAGCCAAACTCCTGCGTGTACCACAGGAAGGCGTAACGGATGATGTTCCACGCGAAGAAGAACAGCAGCGGACCGGCGATGCTGCCGGACAGGGCCAGGGAAGCGCCCAGTGCGCCCAGAATCGGGCGAAGGGTGAACCAGAAGGCGGGGTCGCCGACGCCGGCGAGCGGGCCCATCATACCGACCTTAACGCCCTGAATGGCGACGTCGTCAATCGGAGCACCGTTGGCGCGCTCCTCCTCGAGAGCGAGGGTAACGCCAATGACGGGGGCGGAAACATAAGGGTGGGTGTTATAGAACTCCAGGTGGCGCTTAAGAGCGGCAATCTGGTCATCCTTGCTGGTGTAGAGCTTCTTGATCGCAGGGATCATTGCGAAGCACCAGCCGCCGTTCTGCATACGCTCGTAGTTCCACGAGCCCTGAAGGAACTGATGACGGAAGCAAACCTTCTTACGGTCAGCCTTGGTGAGCTGAATCTTGTTCTCTGCCATATGTATCACTCCCCTCCTACTCGTAATCGTTCAGAATGTCGCCGAGCGGATCGCCGGAGCCACCGCCCATGCCGCCACCCTGCTTGGCCAGATCCTTAAGGCCAAGGTAGATGAGGGCAAGGGAGATGCCGATGAGGCCAAGGGCGATCAGCGTGAGCTGAGGGATGGCAGCAAGGACAAAGCCGAGGATGAAGAACGGCCAGGTCTCCTTGGTGGCCATCATGTTGATGACCATGGCGTAACCGACGGAAGCGACCATGCCGCCGCCGACGGCCATGCCGCCGGACAGCCAATCGGGCATAGCGTTAAGCGCGTTGGTAACGGCCTCGGCCGGGATGATGCACAGAAGTACTGCCGGGATGGCGATACGAACACCCTGCATGAGGATGCCGGCGTACTGCCAACGCTCGATGCCGGCGAAGTCGCCCTTCTCGGCGCAGGCGTCCATGCCGTGAACCATAGCGGTAGCCAGGGTACGGCAGATCATGGTCAGGAACAGACCAGCGACCGACAGCGGGACGGCGACGGCGATGGCGGCGGTAACGGCCTTGGCCGAATCGGTGGCGCCACCGTTGAGGGCGAGCACCATGATGATCGAAGAAGCGACCGAGGCCAGAGCGGCGTCAGGCGCGACGGCGGCGCCGACGTTAGCCCAGCCAAGGGCCATCATCTGGAGCGAACCGCCCAGGAGGATGCCCTCCTGAAGGTGACCGGTTACGAGACCGATAAGCGTGCATGCCACGAGCGGCTGATGGAACTGGAACTCATCCAGAATGCCTTCCATACCGGCAAGCAACGCGACAATCGCAACAAGCAGAATAGTGATTGCAGACATGTATCGGACCCTCCTTTACTATGCTTGAGCGGCCAGTTCGGCCTTAGCTTTCTTCAACATGGCGTCGAGATCCTCGGAGGAATCCGAAGGAACCTTGCGGACCTCGAACTTGACGCCCTTGGCCTTGAGAGCCTCGATGGTCTTGACATCGTCATCGCCCATGGCGACAGCGTTGGTGACGACGACCTTGCCCTTGGAGTGGGCCATGGAACCGATGTTGGCTTCCTTGATGTCGACGCCGGCCTCGATGGCCCTGAGCAGATCCTGCGGGTTCTCGAACAGCAGCATCGCCTTGGTGTCGCCAAAGCGCGTGTCCTTGACGACCTCGGCCATCTTCTTGATAGGCACGACGTTGGCGTGGACTCCCGGAGGGGCAGCCTGCTCGATCATGGTCTTGCGGAGCTCGTCGTGAGCAACGCCGTCGGAGACCACGATGATGCGGTTGGGGTTGATCTGCTTGGTCCACGTGGTGGCCACCTGACCATGCAGCAGACGCGTGTCGATACGGACGTGGGCGATCTTGATGTGCCCGTCGCCGATCACCGTTCCCGGAGGAATGGCACCCGCAGGAGCAGCGGCGGCCGCAGCCGGCTTCTTCTCCTCGGGCTCCAGAGACTCGGGCTTGACGCGCACGCCGGCCTTAGCCTCAGTCACGAGATGTTTTGCGATCGCATGTGCAGTGTTCTTTGCGTCAAAGCGCTGCGAATATGCCTCGATGAGCATAGGCAGGTTGACACCGGTGACGATAGCCCAGGAATCGTGGCCCTCGATGAGCCCGCTGATCTGATTGAACGGCGTGCCGCCCCACAGATCAACGAGGAAGAGCACCTGCTCCTGGTCCTCGAAGGAAGCGATTGCCTCCTCGACCTTGGCACGGAAGTCGTCGGGGCCCATGCTCGGCTCGAGCGAGACCACGGCAACAGACGGCTGATCGCCAAAGACCATCGAGCCCGTCTGCTTGATTCCAGCCGCCAAGTCACCATGGCTAGCAAGAACAATACTTACCATCACATAACCTCCTTTTTGTCTACGTAATTCCTACACGACAGTTATGGAGTATAGCTGCAAATACAGCAGAATTGTTTGAAAAACTGCAAAAGGTAGCATTATTTGTTTAAACGTCTTGTTTTGTTACAAGCTGATTACATTCCAGTATTTTGGCTGATTTGCTGCTGAGGATTGATAGCTGATCTATTTACATGACCGAATTGAGCACGCTGTTCATTATTGCCGGTTTTAAACAGACACAAATGTGCTCGGGTTGAGGCTATTTCGTTTAAACAGATGGTGCTTGACTAATGGTAAGGAATATGCTCTAGGAAAGTAGTCGTTGGGGACGTTTCTAAATGACTAGTCATTGGGGACGTTCTTTTACGACTAGTCGTTTAAGAACGTCCCCAATGTCTAAGTTAGGCGATATGGAGGGGGTTGGCGGCGTCGACGGCATCGGGGGCGTCGGAGAGGTCGCCAGGAGCAGTGTCTGCCGGGTCCTCGTCGGGGGTCTCGATCTGCTTGATCATGACCTCCTGGCCCTGCAACAGGTATGTCTCGCCGCTGCCGCAATGGGGGCAGGTCTTGCCGTGCTCGACCGTCGCGTAGTCGCAGCCGCACGCCTCGCAATGCGTCACGGCCTCGACGGGCTCCACGATAAGCTCCGCGCCCTGCGTGATAGGCTTTTTATCCGCCGCCCAGCGCCAAGCGTCGAGCAACAAGTCGGGAACGACGCCCGAGACCTCGCCCAGCAGCAACGTCACGCTCGAAACGCGACGCACGCCATTGGCGCGCGCCACATTCTCGACATCGCGAATGATGTGATAGACGATTCCTAATTCATGCACTTTTTCTTCCGCCGTTCTAACGAACGGCGGTCGACTTGACGCTGCGCGAGCCCCAGACGGACGATCTGCCTTTCAATCGTCGGGCATGGGCAAAAGCCCTATGCCCTCCTCTTTCAAGGCACCTCGCCACGCCTGGGACTCGCTCGCTGTCCAACCGTTCTCTACGCCGTTCTCTTGTTTGTTGCGTTTTTTATTTCTTCCCAAATTTGATTTTGATCGCACGCTTCAAAGCGTACTTGCCGAGGCTGGGGAGCTTTTGCTCGTATTTGACCATCGTGGAGCACTCGGGGCGGTCGCGATCCAGATGGATGGCGTCAAACGCGCACTTGGTGGTGCACAGGCCGCAGCCGATGCACTTGTTGGGGTCGACGATCGAGGCACCGCAGCCCAAGCAGCGAGCGGTCTCGGCGCGCACCTGCTCCTCGGTAAAGGTCTCGACGTACTCGCTAAAGGGCGCAGCCTTCTCGCGCTCGCGGTCGACACGTGCCACCTCGCGGCTTGCGTTGTCATAGCTCTCAATCACAACATCGTCGCGGTCAAGCGCGGTGTAGCGGCGCTGGTTGCGGCCGATGGTGAGCGTGGAGCCCGGCTGCACAAAGCGATGGATGGACACGGCGGCCTCGTGACCGGCGGCGATGGCGTCGATAGCAAAGCTGGGACCGGTGTAGACGTCGCCGCCCACAAAGATGTCGGGCTCGGCGGTCTGGTACGTCTGCGGATCGGCAAGGGCACCCTGGCTGCGGCCGAGCTCCACCTTGGAGCCAGCCAGCAGGTCGCCCCACACAATGGACTGGCCAATCGACATGACGACACGGTCGGCATCGACACGGCGCAAGTCGTTCTCGTCATACTCGGGCGCAAAACGGCCCTCGTCGTCAAAGACACGCGTGCAGCGCTTAAAGGTGATACCGCACACACGACCGGCCTCGTCCAGGTGAATCTCCTTGGGGCCCCAGCCGCAGCTAATGTGCGCGCCGTCCTCAATGGCCTCGCGACGCTCCTCCTCGCTGGCAGGCATCTTGACCTCGCTCTCCAGGCAGAACATCTCAACGTGCTCGGAACCCAGACGGCAGGCGTTGCGCGCGACATCGATGGCCACGTTGCCGCCGCCCACCACGATGGTGCGCCCGGGCAGCGCGTCGATCTTGCCGCTGTTGACCTCGCGCAAAAAGTCGACGGCCACGGCCACGTCCTCGGCATCCTCGCCCGGAATACCGGCAAGGCGGCCACCCTGGCAGCCAATGGCCACGTAAAAGGCTTTAAAGCCCTGCGCGCGAAGCTCGTCGAGCGTCACATCGCGACCGACCTCCACGCCATAGCGGAACTCGGCGCCCATCAGGCGAATGACCTCGACCTCGGCCTCGATAACGTCCTTCTGCAGCTTAAAGCTGGGAATGCCGTAGGTGAGCATGCCGCCCGGGCGCTCGTTTTTCTCGAACACGACGGGCTTGTAGCCCTTCTCGGCCAGATAGAAGGCGCAGGACAGACCGGCCGGACCGGCGCCGATGATGGCGATCTTCTGGTCGAAGCCGCCGGCACGCGTCGGGGTCACCACAGGTGGGACATAGCGAGTCGCGGCATCCAGATCGCGCTGGGCGATAAACTTCTTGACCTCGTCGATGGCCACGGCCTCGTCCACGCGACCGCGGGTGCAGGCATCCTCACAGCGGCGGTTGCACACACGGCCGCAGATAGCGGGCAACGGGTTCTCGCGCTTGATGAGCGCCAACGCCTCGTCATAGCGGCCCTGCGCCGCGAGCTTCAAATAGCCCTGAACGGCAACGTGCGCGGGGCAGGCCGTCTTGCAGGGAGCGGTGCCGGACTCATGCGTCTCGATACGGTTGTCGTTGCGGTAGTTGGGCGACCACTTGGTGTGGTCCCACTTGGTGGCATCGGGCAGCTCCTGGCGCGGATACTCGGGCACCTGTCCGCCAGCCTTTTTGCTACAGAGCTTCTGGCCCAGTTTGGCGGCGCCGGCCGGACACACCTCAACGCAGCGACCGCAGGCCACGCACTTGTCCTTCTCGACCTTGGCGACGTAGGCCGAGCGCGACAGGTTGGGCGTGTTGAACAGCTGCGAAGTGCGCAGGGCGTAGCACACGTTGACGTTGCAGTTGCAGATGGCGAAGATTTTGTTCTCACCGTCGATGTTGGTGATCTGGTGCACAAAGCCGTTGTCCTCGGCCTGGCGCAGGATGTCGTAGACCTCCTCGCGCGTCACATAATGGCCGCGGTCGGTCTCGACCACGTAGTCGGCCATATCGCCCACGGCGATGCACCAATCGGCCGGGTCGTCGGCGCAGCCCTCTCCCATCACGCGACGGCTCGCGCGGCAGCTGCAGGTGCTAGCGGCATACTTACCTTCGTATTTGTCGAGCCAATGCTCGATATGCTCGATCGGCACCGAGGTGCTCGCGGCATCGATGGCCTTCTCGACCGGAATGACATGCATGCCGATGCCGGCACCGCCGGGCGGCACCATCGGCGTGGCCTTGGACAGCGGTCCCTTGGACGCCTGCTCAAAGAACTTGGCATAGACCGGATGCTCCTCGAGCTGGCTCACGCGCATGTTGAGGAACTCGGCGGAACCCGGCACCAGCATGGGCAGCACCCACTGCTTGGCGCGCTCGGGGTTTTCCCAGTTGTACTCGAGCAGACCCGTGTAGCTCATGTCGTCGAGCATTTTTTCGATATCGGCCTCGGGCATGCCGGTGAGCTTGACCATCTCGGGCAGCGTATAGGGACGGCGCATCTTCATCTTGCAGAGCACTTCGGCCTGCTCGTCGGTTGCGGCCTCGGCAAACGACCAGTACTCGTAGCCCAGCAGCTCGTCGCGGTGCAGCAGGCGGTTGGTGCAGTGCTCACACAGTTTGACGATGGCCTCGCGCGGATGCTCCGGTATCGGCGGCACGAACTCCGCGCCGATATCGGGCTCGGTATAGCTAATCCCCGGTCCGTTGAGAATCATAGTCGTCCCTTCTCTTGCCACAGCCCGGCGAGACCGCGGCGCCCCTCTTTGTACGGGTTCGACATGCCCCCATGCCGTTCACCCGCTATTGTTGACATTGTGTCAAAAACAGTATTGACGAACCGTCAACAATATTCAAGACTGTTAGGCGAACGGTCAGGCAAAAGAGGATGAAAGGCGGCAAAACATGGGCAACAACGCAGCAGATATCTCTGTGGTCGATGCCGTCCCCGCATCCGATAGCGCGGCAAAACGCCTGACGGGCGACGAGCGCCGTCGCGAGATCCTCGCCGCTGTGCGCGCCGTGAGCGCCGAGCTTGGTGTGTCCCATCTTTCGGTATCGGCCGTGACCAAGCGGGCTGGCTGCACGCGTTCGCTGTTCTACCACTACTTTGCCGATATGGATGCCGCCGTCACCGCCGTTATGGACGAGGCAATCGACGGCTTTATCGCCGAGCTCGAGCAGTGGAACGCCAGCCGCACGGTTGGCGACATCGAAGGCGCACTCGACACCGTTGCTCCGCTCTTTAAGCGCCTGGTCGTGAGCGGCCACGAGTTGCCGAGCACGCTCACCTCGAGCAGCGGCGCGCTCTACGGCGGCTTTTTGCACAACGTGGTCCAGCGCGTGGCGCAGTATATCTGCGATACCACCGTGGTGGATTTTGTCGCCCATCACGAGCTACGCATCGACCATGTCTACGAGACGTTCTACACCCTCATCATGGGGCTGCTGATGTATATCCGCACGCACCCCGATGTGCCCGACGAGACAGTCAAGGAAATCATCGCCTCGACGCTCCATATCGAGGGCTATACCGCCAAGTATCAGGAGCGCAAGCCCCAGAACTGACGACATTTGGCCAAACTGCCCGCGATCAGAAGAGGGGCCGCGGGCTTGTGAAAGGAGAGCAGCATGCTGTTCGATGTTTGGGGTAGCAATACCCTTATCCACTGGGCCGGCTGGGCCATGGTCTTTATTGGCCTGATCGTGCTCAACGAGGTCGGCCGCCGCACCAAGCTGGGCGCGGCCATCATCTTTGGCGTGGCTCCGCTGGCCATGACCATCTACTGCGTCGCTATCGCCATCGGCGTCTCACAGGGTGCCGAGTGGGCGCTCACCAACCCCACCCATGTGTACCAGAACAGCTGGTTCCACTACGCCAAGGTATACGCGGCGCTGGCCGGTTGCTGGGGCTTCATTGCCATTAAGTACCAGTGGGGCAAGATCGGCAAGGCGCATTGGTTCCGCGCGTGGCCGTTTGTGATCGTCGCCATCAACATCATGATCGCCGTCGTGTCCGACTTTGAGAGCGCCTATCACTTCTTTGTCCTGGGCGAGTCCACCTGGGTCACCTCCGAGGGCGCCACGCAGCTCGCCGGCTGGAACAACGTGTTCAACGGCATCGCCGGTATCATCAACATCTTCTGCATGACCGGTTGGTGGAGTGTCTACGCCTCTGAGGACAAGACCGACATGCTGTGGCCCGACATGACCTGGGTCTACATCATCGCCTACGATATCTGGAACTTCTGCTACACCTACAACTGCTTGCCCACCCACTCCTGGTTCTGCGGCTTTGCACTGCTGCTGGCGCCCACCGTCGCCGCCTTTATCTGGAACAAGGGCGGCTGGATCCAGAACCGTGCCTTTACGCTGGCTATTTGGTGCATGTTTGCCCAGGTATTCCCGTACTTCCAGGAGGAGTCCATCTTTGTGACCCACTCCACGCTCGACCCCGGCGCCGCTACCGCGGTCTCGATCGCCGCGCTGGTCGCCAACGTCGCCGCGATCATCTACATCGTCTACCGTGCCAAGAAGCTCGGCCGCAATCCCTACAAGCAGGACGTCTTTGAGGGCACCAGCGATTGGGAGAAGGCTACCGCTCGCCGCGCCAAGGTTGATTACGCGCACGCCGAGTAACATGCCCGGCGCAAACGCCGCTTGAATGTGAAGCAGCATAGCCGGCTCCGCGCAACTCAACGCATTGCAGAGCCCCCGGAATGTGATTCGTCCGCGTTCCGGGGGCCTTTTGCTGCCGCGAGGATGCGGCCGAACGATGCGCTCAGGTTAAATCGGATCTTATATTTCGTATGCGCTTTATATGGCTCCATTTTTGGGTACAGTGTTGAGCCGATATTGCATTGGGGGATATATGAGCGATGAGACGTATGGCCGCGAGGATGCGGCCCAGGATGCGGAAGCATGTGCCGAAGCCCTGGAGAGCCTTGACCGGATCGCGCTAGACGAGCTCTCGTTTAGCGATTCGGTCGTCGACGCGCAAGACGAGGTGCACGAAGACACTGAGGACGAAGACGGCGACGCCAAAGACGCTCCTGACGAAGCCGAAGAGGACGATAGCGAGGCCGACGACCAGCCCGAATCCGACACGGGCGAGGAAACCGTCTTGCTCGACAGCTTACCGGCCGAAGATTCGCTGACTCGCGAGCTTCCTGGCCTGGGTTCCGCACCAGCCGTGGATGAGACCATCGCCATGGGCGATATTCCCCTGCCGTCCGTTCCCTCGGCACACGAAGCCGAGGTCCGCCATCGCAAGATGTCGCCCAAGCGCCGCAATCTGATGGTCGCCGGTGTCGTGGCCGTCGCGCTCGTCGCCGGCGGTGCAGGCTATGCTGCCTGGAACGGATATCAGCAAGAGCAGGCTGCCGCTGTCGCCGCCAATGCCCACACGATGATGTCGGTGCAGATTGGCGTGCATGCCGCGGGCCTCGACTGTTCCGCCGGCTCCAAGATTCCCGTACAAGTGAGTGGCCAGGATTCTGACGGATCCTCCGTGAGCGAAACACTCTATGTTGACGAGCACGGCCGTGGCATCAAACTGCTACCCGGTGACTACACGCTCTCCATCGCTGCCTCCCCCATCGCGTCCGACGGCACCGTCTATACCGTGCCGACCACCAAGGCGCAGGTCACGATCAAGAGCGACGGACAGGACCTAAGCAGCCAGGCCGCCTTTAAGCTCAAGGTGCCTTCGGCCGACACGGTAACCGACGACCAGATCGATGCCGCCGCCAAATATGCCGAGGAGGGAGGCGCGAGCTCCGCCGCCACCGCCAAGGTGCTCCAGCAGGCGGCAACCGCGCGGCGCGACGCCGCCGTCAATGCCGTGAGCGCGCAAAAGGCACAGGCAGCCCGCGATGCTGACGCTCGCCACAAGGCAACCGACCTCTACCAGCTCGATATCCCCGTCGAGTGGTACGGCAAGGTCGAGACTTGGCAAAATGGCAGCACGCTATGCATCTATCTTGCCGGCGACAGCGATACGCCGATTGTGACGCTCGTCGCGGTGCGCGAGGGCGAGAGCTTTACGCCCGATGAGGGCGATACGGTTTTGGGTGCGGCCAATCTAGGCAACGGTTATACCGTCTACGCCAGCGGCCCCGTCTATCCGTACGTGGTGCCCCAGACCATCAACGGACGGACGCAGAATCCCGTGTCAACCTACCCCATGGACACGGCCATTGAGCTTGTCGAGCTCACGACCGGTAACCGCTACACCTATAGCCAGATCAAGAACGTACTGGTCGGCAAAGACGGCAAGGCAGACGCCGCGACCAAACTCGAGACCGACTACCTCGCCCAGATTCTCCTGCCGAGCATCAAGGCCCAGGACTAGCGGACCATGACACCTGAGTCCTGGCCTCGCAAATCCATAGACGATTAGGAAAGGAGCCACTTCCATGCGGGCACAGCATGTACCACGCCGTGTTTGCATGGAATATCGGCCTGCTCATCCATGGTAACGATTACCGACTCGCCAAGATCAAACTGGGCCATCGCGGCATCGAGCGCGGCAATTTCGCGCTCGCGCGTTTTCTCGCTTGTCATATCCACACTTACCTGAATCAGGCCGTAAGCCTGCATGAGCAGTGCATCCCCAGCCACAAAGTCCACCTCATGGCTTTTATTCTTATCTTTAATCAGCAGGCGGCAAACCGAACCGGGCCGCACGGCGGGGGTCCTTCTTCTGAGCGCATTGAACACCGCGGTCTCGAGCCTCTGACCATGATCCAATGCCGATGCGGGGGAGAACGCTCCGAACATCGCAGGATCGACGGCGTAGACCTTAGACGCAGACCGCGTATTATTTGCAAGCGAACGCGTGAACTCCGGCACCGAAAACAGCAGGTAGGCGTCCTCGTAATACTCAAGTAAGTCGCTGAGCGTATTTCGACTGACGGATATCTGTCTGCTCTTGAACTCGTTGTACACTTTGTTCACTGACAGCTCTCGTCCCGAAGATGCCATGCACCGCGCCAGAAACAGCGAGGCCAAACGGGGGTTCTTGACGTCGTAACGTTCAACGACGTCCATGGCGACCGTTCGCGACGCATATTCCTGTAGCAGCTGAATCGCGTCTGCGGGCGTCTGCTCAAGTGTCGCGATGAATCCCCCTCGCTCGAGATATCCGACCAGATGGTGTCGGAGCAACGCTGCAGCGCTTGAGGAGAAGGGCGCGTTCGACTCAGGAACGCCCCCCGTCTTATATCGGACGTATTCCGAAAAACTCAACGGAAAAAGCTCTCGCACAAGAGAACGGCCCCTGAACTCGCTCTTAAGTTCTGAGGACAGCATCTTAGAAGAAGATCCCGTCACGTAAACGGTCGCCTTCTCCGTATCGACCACGCGTCGCAGAAACGCACCCCATTCGGGTATTTCCTGGATCTCGTCAAAGAAAAGGTAGGCGCCCTCGCCTCGAGCAGCAGGATATAGTGCATAGAATGTATCGAGCACGTCCGCTAGTAGCGATGGCTCATACGGACGCAAGCGCTCATCCTCAAAATTGAAATATAGCATCCGGTCAAGCTCGACGCCTTGGCCCTGAAGCCGCCGTATCTCCTGATACAGGCGATACGTCTTTCCACAACGACGGGCCCCCACAATCACATTTACGATGTTGTCGCGCTTTGGCTCCTGTGGGTTTCCTAGATCTAGGTCTCGCTCAAAGACCTGCGGAACCCCTTGCTGTTCAAAGTCCTTTATTTTCTGGGCGATCAAGTCGTTGAATGCCATGATTCTCCAATCTTGCTCTCTATCTAATCAAAATTATAGCGATTCTTGATTAATTAGAGAGCAAGATAATATCTTGCTTGATTAACACTTAAGCAAGTTTTTTCACTATTACTGCTCGAAGGATGCCGAGTGGCTGAGAGGACAACCAAGCTCGAATGCGACTCCCTAGACAGTCGATTGGGGACGGGACTTTTTGACTACCCGTCCCAGAAAATCATCGCCAAATTAGCTACTTGATGCAACTAGCGCCAGGGGTCGGCTTCGAACAGCGGCTCGCGCTCGGGGCGGCGGTCGCTGTAGGGATCGTAGCCGTCGTCATCCTCGTTCTCGGCACGGATGTAGGGGTCGCGCGGCTTGGGTGCCGGCTTAGGCGCAGGCTTGGGTGCGGCGGGTGCGGCATCGGTCGCCGGCGTGTTCGTCTTGTTCTTGTCTGTCATCTGCGCATCTCCTTGCATCGCATCCGTTCAACATCATCGATTGTCGCACGAAAAAGGGCGG
>URBQ01000032.1 GCA_900546115.1 uncultured Collinsella sp. | reverse complement strand
GGCATTCGGGGACACTCCTTGCGGATTTGCGAGCAGTTTGCGCGTTTGTCGACGTAAGGATGTTCATTTGTCGACTTCTTGGGCTGTGGTCACCTGTTGTTTCTGTGGTGGCTGCAGGCATCTGGCTCAAAAGGGCGGGCTGGCCGTCTATGTTTGCCTGCGGTTTTGTTGCGGTGCGCATTTTCGGTCAAGCTTTTCGTCAAGTGTTTGGTCAGCATCTGGTTTGCAGCCGGAGGCCTATTTTGCCCGCGCTGGTCGTGGCTGCCCACCCTCCTCGTAAGCTCAAATTGAGGTCCATCAGTTTGAGGAGGATGCCATGACTGACCACGCTTTTGACCGAGCAGAGCTGGCTGAAGCCGTCGGCAACGATATTGCCGACATGGCTCACTTTTGGATGCTGCGGAAGTTTCAATTCCTGGAGCCGGCACGCGAACAGTTCGAGGTCATTGTCGACCCGTGGCTCAGCTATTGCGAGGGGCCTTCTCAAAACGAAATCATGGCCTACAACATGGCGTTTACCGATTGGCTGCTCTTCGAGCGCCCCTATCGCCATGGCAAAACGCTGCTCGAGCTATATGTTGACGAGCCGCCGGCATCGCTTTCGCCTGCCTCGCTCAAGCGGCTCGAGCAGGTACGCGACACGCAGTATTTCTCGCGCTTTGGCATTTTGGACAAGAATCCTGCGTCCGGCATGGTCGTGCTGAAGGACACGCGCACCGATCATCGCTTTGATGTCTACGACCCGCATATCGTGCAGAAGGAGCATTGGAACGACGGCGCGATTGCGGTGCGCCTTGCCTGCGTCGACGATGCCTGGCTTACGGCGGGACAGCTCTACCTGTATGACATCGCGCGCCTGAACGACACGGCGGTCGATGGGCCGGGTGCGGTGCATCCCGAGGACCTGCAGGACGGCTTTGACACCTCGTGCATCAGCTTTTTCTTGCGTCTGGTCCGCGACATCATGGGTGCCCAGGGGCGGTACGTGAAGTCACTCAACATCTACGAGCAGGAGTGGAAGTAGGGGATGGGCAGCTGTCGCCTGCCTTGCCCTCTGTCTTTATGTCTCGATCTGTAACGTTTAGGGACAAAAAACCGGTCTACCTGTTACAGATCGAGACGAATACTTGGGCGCCGCTGGTTTGTCTAAATCTGTAACGTTTAGGGGCCTGGAGAACGTCTAACTGTTACAGATCAAGACGTTTATCAGCGGAGGTAACGGTGACAATGGTCCATTTGTCCGATGTGGTGGTGATGGAAGTGTCTAATATCGTTTTCAAACACAAACATGCAACACGTAACACCTTGGCGCGGAATAGGATGCTCGCGCGGCTCACGGAGGCGGCTGAACTAGGCGTGCTGCTTGTGACGCACGACAATGCCGAGCTTATGTGGCTGCGGCGTCATGTGGGAACCGATGATATTGCGGAGCCCGAGCCGTATTTGTTCTGCTTTCAACATGATTGGGGTGTACTGACGCCGGCGGAGCGAGCGTTGCGCACCATCAAAGGGCTTGCGGAGTTTCATCCCGATTGGGCGTTTTGGGGTTATGACGCGGCACTTTTGTGGGGTCTGGAGGTGCCGAATGATCTGCTTGGGCCGCGATTTCTTGTTAAGACGGGTTGCTCGGTGCCGCTGAGTGCAGGATGCCGGCTGTTGCGTCCGCAGGCGGCGGGTGCGCTTGAACAAGTCGACGGCGTGCGGGTGACGCCGTTTTGGCGCACGGTGAAGGATTGTCTGCTGCGTGCGCCGTTTTCGTATGGTCTGGCGATCGCCGATTCTGCGCTGCGGGCGAAGGGCATATCGCGCGACGACCTCTGCGAACGGCTCCAGGCCGATTGCGAGGGCAGACGCGGGTATCGCAGAGCTCAGGTGATTGCGTCGCATGCGGACGGGCTGTCCGAAAACGGTGGCGAGTCTCGGTTCCGGGCGTTCTTTATTGCATACGGTTTTCCGGTGCCAGAGTTGCAGGTGGAGTTTCGTGACCCGCTTGATTCGAGCCAAGTGTTTCGCGTTGATTATTTCTGGAGGCTCGAGGACGGGACGTGCGTGATTGGCGAGCTCGATGGAAAGGGAAAGTATGCCTTACAGAACGACGAGGGTCGGGAGTCGGTCCACCCATTCGTGGCAGAACGTCAGCGAGAGTCTCATCTGACGATGCTCGGACATAAGGTGCTGAGGTTTACGTTTGATGAGCTCAAGAATCCGGGGAAGCTGGCCGAAAAGATGAGACTGGCGGGCATTCCGCAGTGGGCCGATTTGGCTGAGCAGTGGAGGCGGCAGTGGTATGGGCGCTGAGGGGTGTAACTGACGCGGATGTGGTTGTTCCTGCCGAGTTTGTCTCGATCTGTAACAACAAGGGGCCGTTTGGCCTCGCAACTGTTACAGATCGAGACAGAAGGTTGGCTGCCGCTAAAATATCTCGATCTGTAACATCTAACGGCCGAAAACCTGTCTACTTGTTACAGATTTAGACGTTTGACGACAGAGCTGGAAAATATCTCGATCTGTAACATCTAACGGCCAAAAACCGGTCTAACTGTTACAGATTGAGACAAAGGTTGGACGCGGTGCCGAAAGATCTCGATCTGTAACATTTGGAAGGTTAAAGACGGTCCACCTGTTACAGATCTAGACATTTCCCGGATGTCGCTGGGATGGGGCTGCAACGCATTCCATTCTCCGCATCTCCTCCTTTCTCCGTTGACCGATATGTCCGCAGCAATTCCGCCGCGCTAGGTAATAATGGACAAATGTTGAAGTTTTCTGAGAGGGAGGAGCTCGATATGGCGACTGCCGATCGTCCCACGTTGTTTATCAATGCGACCGTTTTGGATGGCTCGGAGCATATGGAGCCGCAGCCCGATATGGCCGTGGCCGTTGAGCGCGGTGTCATCACATGGATGGGGCCGAGTGCTGTGGCGCAGGCGCCGGCGGGTGCCGAGGTCATCGACCTGGCAGGGGCGTATCTCATGCCAGGTCTCATCAATATGCATGTGCATCTGTGCGGCTCGGGCAAGCCGGTTTCGGCGGGCGATGCGGGTGCACTGATGAAGAAGCTCGACAATCCCGTGGGCCGCGCCATCGTTCGCCACATCCTCAAAGGCAGTGCCCAGCAACAGTTGGCAAGCGGCGTGACCACGGTGCGCGGTGCGGGTGACCCGCTGTTTGCCGATATTGCCGTGCGCAACGCTATCGACGTCGGCAAGTATCAGGGTCCACGTCTGGTGGCGCCGGGAACGGGTGTCACGGTGCCGGGCGGTCACGGTGCGGGGCTGTTCGCGCAGGTCGCCGATACCCCCGATGAGGCGGCCGAACAAGTGCGTGACTTGTATGCGCGCGGTGCCGACGTCATCAAGCTGTTCGTGACGGGCGGCGTGTTCGATGCGACCGAAGTAGGCGAGCCGGGCGTGCTGCGCATGCCGGTCGATGTCGCCGCGGCGGCGTGCAAGGCGGCGCACGAGGTTGGCCTTCCGGTCATGGCCCATGTCGAGAGCACCGAAGGTGTGAAGGCCGCGCTTCAGGCCGGTGTCGACACAATCGAGCACGGCGCTCCGATGACCCCCGAGATCCTGGAGCTGTACCGCGGCGCCGCGGGAACACAGCTCGAGGGACGCGCGCCGAGCGTGACCTGCACGATTAGTCCGGCGCTGCCGTTTGTACTGCTCGATCCGGAAAAGACCCATTCGACCGACACGCAAAAGAAGAACGGCGACATCGTGTGCTCGGGCATTATCGAGAGCGCTCGTGCGGCGCTGGAAGCCGGCGTTAAGGTGGGCCTGGGCACGGACTCGAGCTGCCCGTTCGTGACCCAGTACGACATGTGGCGCGAGGTGGCCTATTATGCCAAGTACGTGGGCGTGAGCAATGCGTTTGCACTGCATACGGCCACGCAAGTCAATGCTGAGCTACTGGGCCTGGGTGACGAGACCGGCACGATTGAGTGCGGCAAGGCGGCCGACATTTTGGTGACGCACGAGAACCCGCTCGATGACCTGTGCGCTCTGCGTGAGCCGATACACGTGATGTGTCGCGGTAACCTGGTGCGCAAACTCAAGGTGAAGCGTATTCCCGAGGTGGACGCCGAGCTCGACGCGATTATGGCCATGCCTGCCGAAGCGCTGGCCGAGGAGCTCGCCCGCGACGGCGTGGCGTAAGCGCCGGTGTGACGGTGGACAGTCGGCTCGTCGAACGCCGCCGCCTTATACAAAAAAGCCGAGGTCTCAGCAAGAGGCCTCGGCTTTTTTATCGAATAAATGCTTCAGATTTGAGACAAACACTACTGATTCATTTGCCCCACGGCGCGATGCCTAGGAGCGTGTTTCCATCTTGGCGTGGCACTTGGGGCAGGTGACGCGGATCTTGCCCTTGCCCTTGGGGACGGACAGCATCTGGCCGCAGTTGGGGCACTTGAGGTAGGCCGTGGTCTTGCGACCCTTCCACATCTTCTTGGCCGTGCGCTTGGCACGCTCAAAGTCTTCCTTGCTGGTGCCGGCCGTGCGCGAGGCGTTGGCAGCTGCAGCCCCGCCGCCCAAGCTGGCGACGAACTTGCCCAGGCCGGGGACGTTTGCGGTCGCCGTGACAAAGGCATCGTTCTCCTTGCGGCGCGCGTCGATGTTTTTGGACAGGCCGCGCAGCACGCCCAACACGATCACGGCGATGGCGATCCAGCTGAGCCACTGAATATGGGCCATCGATCCGATCATCGCGATGATAATGCCTGCGAAGCCCAACACGACGGTGAGTTCGTCGGCGCCGTTGCGACCCTTCATAAAGTCATTCATGCGAATTGCCTTTCGTTCGATATGCTGCACGCCTTTATACCCGATTTGGTGCAAAGGGGACAGGTTAAAACATACCTGTCCCCAGAACACCAAGACGGTGCAAAGAAGATTGTTCCCAATGCCCCAATTACTTGGAGAGCTTGTCGACGACGCGTTCAATCTCGGCAAGCTTGGCGGCCTTGAGCTCCTCGTCGCCCGATTCGATTGCCGAAGTCACGCAGCCTTCGATATGCGCCTTGAGCACGTCGGCGTTGATGCGCGCGAGGAGCGCCTGTGTGGCCATGAGCTGCGTAGAAATATCGACGCAGTAGCGGTCCTCATCGACCATCCGCAGGATGCCGTCGATTTGCCCGCGTGCCGTCTTGAGCATGCGGGTCACCGATTTATGGTCTGCCATCATGGCGGGTTCTCGTTTCTGGTTGGGGGGGGTACGTGCGGGTCGTTACGCGGCGGTCACAGACAGGGCGTGGAACTTCTCGCCGGCGCCCTCGACGGCGGCAGCGAGCTGCTCGGCGGTCACGGTGTCGGCACACTCCACCTGTACGGTCTGGGTCTCATGGTCGGCGTCGGCGTCGGTCACGCCGACCACGTTGAGCAACGCCGTCTCGACGGTGGCGTCGCAGTGGCCGCACATAAGGCCGGAAGTCTTAATCGTGTAACGCATGGGTATTCCTCTCTGTTATGTCGGCTTTCCCAGGCACCCGACCTTGACCTTCAAGCCGTCGCTCGCGTACCAAAGTACGCGTCGCTCCTCTTTCAGGTCAATCTCGGGCACCTGGAAAACCCGTTCTAAATGGACTTAATGGTGAGCCTATTTTGCCACTTTAGGCTTAAAGGATTTCAGGCGCAGCGCATTGCTTACGACGCACACGCTCGACAGGCTCATGGCCGCAGCGCCAAACATCGGCGAGAGCTGCCATCCGGTGAGTGGGAAGAACACGCCCGCTGCCAGCGGAATGCCGATGCCGTTGTAGAACAGTGCCCAGAACAGGTCCTGCTTGATGTTGCGGATTGTCGCGCGCGACAGCTCGATGGCGCGGGCGACGTCCATAAGATCGCTGCGCATGAGCACCACGTCGGCGCCCTCCTTGGCGATGTCGGCGCCGGTGCCGATAGCGAGGCCCACGTCGGCGCGCGCCAGGGCGGGGGAGTCATTGATGCCGTCGCCCACCATGGCGACCTTGCTGCCCGCATCCTGCAGTTCGTGCACGTGGCGTTCCTTGTCGGCGGGCAGGACGTCGGCGATGACCTGTTCGCTGCTCAGCCCCACGCGGCGGGCGATGGCCTCGGCCGTCACGCGGTTGTCGCCGGTGAGCATGCGCACGTCGACGCCGAGCGAACGCAGCGCGGCGATGGCCTCGGCACTCGTTTCTTTGACCTCGTCAGCCACGGCGATGGTACCAACGAGCTCGCCGTTCTTGGCAAAGAACAGCGGCGTCTTGCCCTCGGCAGAGAACTGCTCGGCAAGACCGGCGGGCACCTCCGCGCCCAGCTCGTTCATCAGACGCACGTTGCCGGCTGCGATGACATTCTGCCCCTCGCGCGCCGTAACGCCTCGTCCAGGCACGGCGGCAAAGTCCTCGACCATGCGCGCGACGATTCCGCGTGCCTCGCACTCGGCCATAATCGCCTCTGCCAGCGGGTGCTCGCTCGAGCGCTCCAGCGCGGCGGCCAGCTTGAGCAGCGCCTTTTCGCTCATGGCGGGCGAGCCGTCGGCGCGCGCGGCAACCACAATGTCGGTCACGGCCGGCTTGCCGCGGGTGACGGTGCCCGTCTTGTCGAGCACCACGGTGCCCACGCTGCGCAGATTCTCCAGCGCCTCGGCGCTCTTGAACAGGATGCCCATCTCGGCACCCTTGCCGGTGCCCACCATAATGGCGACGGGGGTGGCCAGGCCCAGCGCGCACGGACAACTGATCACTAGCACGGCGACGGCGGAGGTAAGCGCCTCGTTGATGCTGCCGGTCAGTGCCATCCACACCGCAAAGGTCACGGCCGAGATCACAAACACCACGGGCACAAACACACCGGCGACCTTATCGGCCAGGCGGGCGATAGGCGCCTTGGTGGCATTGGCGTCCTCGACGAGCTGGATGATCTTGGCAAGCGACGTGTCGGCGCCCACGCGTGTGGCGCGGAAGGTAAACGAGCCGGTGCGGTTGACGGTGGCGGCGTTGACGGTATCGCCGACGGTTTTCTCCACGGGGATGGATTCGCCGGTGAGCGCGCTCTCGTCTACGGCGGAGGCGCCCTCGAGCACCACGCCGTCGACGGGGATGGACTCGCCGGGGCGCACGCGCAGAACCTGGCCGGGAAGGATGCTGTCGACGTCGACGGTGGTCTCGCTGCCGTCCTCTGCCACGACGGTCGCGGTCTTGGGCGCTAGGTCGATCAACGCCTCGATGGCGCCGCCAGTTTTGGACTTGCTGCGCGTCTCGAGGTATTTGCCCACGGTGACGAGCGACAGGATCGTGCCGGCGCTCTCAAAATAGAGATTGTCCATGCTCGTCATCATGGCCTCGTGCACCTGACCCGCGGCTAGCTGGTCGGCCATGATAAACATGGCATAGAGCGACCAGGCGATCGACGCGGTGGCGCCTACGGCGATGAGCGCGTCCATGGTGGGCGCGCCGTGCGCGAGCGATTTAAATCCGTTGATAAAGTACGCGTCGTTGACGTAGACGATGGGGATGAGCAGGACGAGCTCGGTGAGGGCGAGCGTCATGCTGTGGGTATGGTCGGTGAAAATGCCGGGCAGCGGCCAACCGAGCATGTGCCCCATGCCTATGTAGAACAGCGGAATGAGGAAGGCAATCGAGACGATGAGGCGGGTGCGCATGGCAGAGGCGGCGGCCTTCAGCTTTTTGGTCGGCGACTCCATATGGGCGGCGCCGGACCTGGCTTGCACGCTGCCGTTTGAGCCAGCGGCGCCGGTGCCCGCATCGACGGGCGAGGCCGAGTAGCCCGCGCGGTCGACGGCGGTGCAGATATCCTCGGGGGAGACCTGCGCGGGGTCATAGTCGACCATCATGGAACCAGCGAGTAGGTTGACCGCGACGCTTTGGACGCCGTCGAGTTTGCTTACGGCGCGGTCCACGTGCGCCTGGCAGGCGGCGCATGTCATGCCGCCCACGTCGAACTTATCTTGAGTCATGGCTTCTCCTTTCCGTGGTTCGGTGTTGGAATTGTTAACCTGCTGATACTGTACACCCATACCCCCTGGGGGTGTCCAGTGCAGAAAGAAATGTATGACATTTCGATACAGATGAGGGTGGCTGCTCAATCGTTGTCAGTCCCTGTCAAACATCTCAATCTGTAACATCTAGCAGGGAAAATGACCTCTAATTGTTATAGATCGAGATTTTGTTTTGCGAGGTTTGAGTTTGTCTCGATCTATAACAGCTGGACCGGTTTTTGCTGAGTATCTGTTACAGATTGAGACAATTGGCCCAGGTCCGCCCCGTCCGCCTCGTCATCTGTGGTTTACGTGGGGGCATACGGAGTGCGGGTATACTAACCGGCGGCGAATCTGCTCCATCGCTTAGAGCTGCTGCGTCTGGACGGCGCGTGATAGGGCTGCCAAAGCGATCGCCAGCGTGCTGAGCAACGTCCTCTCTGTGCGCACCCGTTTTTGTATGTATTAGCGCACTACCAAGCACGCCCGCGCGGCCGCATGCCGTGCCCATTGCGCGTGCAGATAAGGAACAACAACATATGCGTAATTCTGTATCCGACGTCACCGACGCCGAGATCCTGGACGAGACCCGTGAGGCCATGACCCAGGCTGCCTTCGATGCCGCCGATGAGGCCAATGCTGCCCAGGCCGTCGAGTCCGCTACCGAGAGCCTGCCCGCCTTTGACGAGCTGGGCCTTTCCGACGAGATGCTTCGTGCCATCGAGAACCTGGGCTACACGGCGCCGACGCCCGTGCAGGCCGGTTCGATCCCCGTGGTGCTTGAGGGCCGCGACTTGCTTGCCGCCGCCCAGACCGGCACCGGCAAGACGGCCGCCTTTTTGCTGCCGACCATGAACAATCTGGAGCACATCGCTCCTCCCAAACCCGTGCGCGAGCGCGGCGGCCGCAACCGCCGTCGCGGTGCTAAAAAGCCCGAGGGCAACGGCCGCGGCCCCGTGATGCTCGTTATCACCCCCACGCGCGAGCTTGCCCAGCAGATCGATGAGGTCGCCGGCAAGATCGCCGACGTCACCGGCCATGTCGCCGTGACCGTCGTGGGCGGCGTGAGCTACAAGCCGCAGACCGCTGCCCTCAAGTACGGCTGCGACATCCTGGTCGCCACGCCGGGCCGTCTGGTCGATCTGATCGAGCAGGGCGCCTGCCACCTGGACGAGGTCAAGGTGTTGGTGCTCGACGAGGCCGATCGCATGCTCGACATGGGCTTTTTGCCCGCCGTCCGCCGCATTGTGCGCGAGACGCCGGCCGAGCGCCAGACGCTGCTGTTCTCGGCGACCCTCGACGAGGAGGCCGTGGGCGAGATCACCGACCTGGTGAGCGACCCGGCCCGCGTGGAGATCGCGCCGGCCACGTCGACCGCCGACACCGTCGATCAGTTTGTGTTCCCGGTGTCCATCGAGGCAAAGAATAACCTGCTGCCCGAGTTCCTCAAAAAGGAGGGCCCGGAGCGCACCATCGTCTTTATGCGCACCAAGCACCGCGCCGACAGCTGCTGCCGTCGTCTGGAGCGCAAGGGCATCAAGGCCGCCGCGATTCACAGCAACCGCAGCCAGGCCCAGCGCGAGCGCGCGCTCTCGGCCTTCCGCGACGGTACCGTCGACGTGCTGGTGGCAACCGACGTTCTCGCTCGCGGCATCGACATCAGCGACGTGCGCTATGTCGTGAACTTTGACGTGCCGGCCGAGCCGACCGATTACATCCACCGCATCGGCCGCACGGGCCGTGCCGGTGAGCTGGGCTGGGCCATCACGTTTGTGACCGAGCAGGACGTCGATGAGTTCTATGAGATCGAGAAGCTCATGGACAAGACCGCCGACATCTACGAGGCCGGCGACCTGCATGTGGGTCCCAACCCGCCCGCGGTTGATCCCGAGCGCGACCCTGCGGCCTTTAAGGTGAAGAAGAAGACCAAGCGCGGCAAGTCCAAGAGCAAGAAGAAGCTCGAGCAGGCACGTCGCGACGGCAAGCGCAACGGCGACGATTACGGCGATGTTGCCGGTCGTTCCAACCGCGGTCGCGATGAGCGTCGTGGCGACGGCGAGCGTCCGAGCCGTCCCAAGCGCGGCGGCAAGACCCGCGTGCGCGAGGGCGTTCAGGCTCGCGTGGACGAGGCTGTGGAGAGCGTGGCTCGCGAGGTGGCTGCCGAGGAGCGCGGGGGTGCTGCTGCTGTCGAGCAGACCCCGCGCGGGAACCGTGCCGAGCGCCGTGCCAAGCAGTTCCAGGGCGAAGCGCACCGCCGTCGTCGTGAAGACGAGGACCGTGGCGGTCGTCGTCGTGTTGAGCGCGAAGACGAGGGCCGCGGTTCGCGCGGTGGCAAGCGCGGTTCGGGTGACCGTCGTCGCTCCGGTCGCGATGGCGAGCGCGGCGGGCGCGATGAGCGCCGTGGCGGCGAAGGCCGTGGCTCGCGTGACGAGCGTGGTACCCGCGGCGGCGAGTCCCGCGGCGGCAAGCGCTTTGACGAGCGCGGAGGCCGCGAGGGTGGCCGCGGTGGCGAGCGTCGCGAGGGCGCTCGTGGCAACGGTGGTCGCAGCGGCGCCGGTCGTTCGAATGAGTCGCGTGATCGTCGCGATCCGCGTGCCAGCCGCGATCGTCGCGATGACTGGCGCAACTACGACGACACCCGCGAGGAGCGCCGTGGCGGCTATCGCGGCGGGCGCGGCGGCAACCAGGCCGGCTCCCGCGGCGGTCGTGCCGGCGGTCGCGATAACCGTAGCAGCTATGGTAACAATCGTGGCGGCAAGCGCGGCGGCAGCTCCCGTCGTCCCGGCGACGGCGGCGGCAAGCGCAAATAACATACGCATCGCCCGCTAGAGCGAGGTGAACCAAGGGCCCCGAGCAACTACGTTCGGGGCCCTTTTGTTTGCCGTATCCGATCGCTAGTTCAAATGTGATTTCCTCGGGAATGCATCTAGAGGATGCCGTGGGCTTGTTTCCTGCCATGCAGCAATGGGTTCTATGGGGTGCGCCGTGCATTTTTTGGAGTATTCTGCAGTTCGAGTTGTCTGCATATGATTCGAAGTCGCCAACGGTGGCCTTCGGATATCCCTAGCGAGCGTTCCGAGTCAGATTTCGCCGTTTTCCGGAGCAGGGGGCGCGTCATTCTCGCCATGTCGGGACTTAGAATGATACGGCGCCCTACAGTTTTGCCCACCCGCGGCGGTGCTGGCGCGGTCACGTTGCAGAATACTCCGTTTTTTGCACGGGCCAGGATGGGGTACCTCAGGAGAACGTGGCGGTATCCCGTAAATATATACAATCTGTACCGTAATTTATACAAAACGAAGAGGCAGACAGCGTAGGGTGGGTGCATTGGGGTGCCTGGCGCACCAAAACGGGGAGCTCCCCCCATGCGCCGTATACTCTGTCTGAATGTGAAAACGGCTTGACGCGTTGCTAGGCGTAGGGAGAGGGTGCCTCGATGAGCGTATTCGAAATTGTGTTTAGTCCGACGGGTGGAACGCGGAAGGTGTCTGGCCTTGTGGCCGGGGCGCTGGACAATAATACCGTTACCGTCGATCTGACCGATAGCGGGCTAGATCTCAGCGCTGTCTCGATGACTGAGGACGACGTGGCCGTAATCTCTGTGCCGGCGTATGCCGGTAGAATCCCGGCTGTGGTGGCTGACCGGTTGGGCATGGTGCGCGGCAACGGGGCTCGGGCTGTTTTGGTTTGTGTATACGGAAACCGCGCGTTTGAGGACACGCTCGTAGAGCTGGAGGACGTTGCGAAGCGCGCCGGATTTAGGGTGGTTGCAGCTGTTTCTGCTATTGCTGATCATTCCGTTGCTCGTCAGTTTGCTGCTGGGCGACCGGATGCGCAGGATGCGGCGCAGCTCGCAGAGTTTGCGCAACAAATTCAGCAAAAGCTGTTGGCTGAGGATGCGTCCGAGCCCTCTATCCCCGGCAATCGCCCTTATAAACAAGCTGGAGGTCGCCGTATGGCACCCGAGGCAACAGAGGAATGCGTCTCCTGCGGTGCATGCGCCGCGGCGTGTCCCGTTTGTGCTATCGACAAGGGCGACCCCAGGCGAGCAGCTGACGAGGCGTGCATCTCCTGCATGCGCTGCATCGCCGTATGCCCGCGAGGCGCTCGCAAGCTTGATCCCAACAAGCTATCCGCTGTTTCCCAGATGCTGAGCAAGGCTTGCGTCGTGCGGAAGGAATGCGAGCTCTTCATCTAACGCATGCGAAATTGCTGCAAGGAGTGTCCCTGGTGCCGGCAGTAAAGGAACGTCCCTAAGTGCCGCTTAAAATACCGTTTATCGAAGAATAAATACCGCTCACCGGTCATAATGATTGTTCTGGCTTTGGGCTTGTCTACAATAGCTCCCGTAAAAAGAAATGCGGAAGGTTACCGAGTCCCTCGGACGTGGGCCTAACCAAAGTCTTTGAACGGGTGTGTCTCTATGGATGCATTCGTTTGATTTTGGTTGGGCTATATTTATGAAGGGACATGTCACCATGGGTTTCTTTTCTCGCCTTATGGGTGGCTCGGACAAGCAGACGACTGCGACTTCCGAGTTCGAAATCCTCGCCCCTGTTTCCGGCGAGCTTGTTAATCTAGAAAAAACCAATGATCCCGCTTTTAGCAGCCGTGCGGTGGGCGATGGCGTTGCCGTGGTTCCCCAAGAGGGAACGGTGTGCGCTCCTGTTTCCGGTACCGTCGCGGCGCTGTTTCCGACCGAGCACGCGCTGGGCATCATGTCCGACGACAGCTCTGCTCAGGTGATGCTGCATATCGGAATCGACACTGTTAAACTTGAGGGCAAGGGCTTCCATGCGCTTGTTGCCCAGGGTGACCATGTCGACGCGGGCCAGCCCCTCGTCGAGGTCGATTTCGACGCGGTCCGCGCCGCCGGCTTCGATCCCACGGTCTTCGTTATTGTATGCGAGCGTTCGGAGAACTCGACTCTTCGTGAGCACGCTTCCGGCCCTGTTACTGTTAAAGAGCCTGTCGTCTGGCTTTCCGAGTAAATTCTTGTGGTGGGTACCGTGGTTATCAAGCGAGTTTTCAACAATAACGTCGCAATGGTCACTTCGGACGATGGCTTCGAGCTCATTGTCATCGGTCGAGGCCTCTGCTTTGGCCGTCATGCCGGCGATGCCATCGACGAGGCATCGGTCGAAAAGACCTACGCGTTGCAGGAGGGAACTTCTCAGGATTCGCGTACGATTGACCGCTTGGCACATCTTTTGGAGTCCATTCCCACCGTCAACCTCGTGATTTCCGAGGACATTGTTCAGATGCTCCGTCGAGAGCTCAATGTTGATATCAACGACAAGATTCTCATTGCTCTCGCAGACCATATCAGCCTTGCCCTCGATCGTGAGCGCAAGGGCGTTCGCTGCGAGAACCCGCTGCTGCTTGAGATTCAGCAGTTCTATCGCAAGGAGTACGCGCTTGCGGGCCGTGCGCTGCAGATCATCAAGGACTACCTGGGCATCGAGATGAGCGAGGAGGAGCAGGGTTTCATTACCTTGCATATCGTCAACGCCACCATGCCGCAACGCTCCGACCGTCTCATCATCTCGGTCCAGCTTGTTCGCGACGTGCTTGCGATTGTTTCCGAGCGCTATGCTACGACCCTCGATGACACCTCGCTGCCTTACGAACGTTTCGTTCGTCACCTGCAGTTTTTCGCACAGCGAGCGCTCGATCCTGCGGCCGGGCAAATCAATGGCGACGCGCTGTTCCGAATCGATGAAACGGCGTATCCGTGCGCATTCTCGTGCGCGGACGCCATAGCTGCCCACTTGTCGTCTACCTATAACGTTGTCGTTACCGATGCCGAGAAGAGCTATCTCGCATATCACATTGTTAACCTGCTTGGAGAACCTGGTCTCTAGGCATAACGTGCCCACACATCGATTGATATAAGGCAGGGCTTATGGCCTTGTCCAGGGCACATCTGTCTTAATTTGCGGAAAAGGAAAGGGAGTACCGCTATGACCGCAAAAAAGAAGTTCAATTTCAAAGCGCCGTTGGAGGTGTTCGCGAAGTCGATCGTTCAGCCGATGATGTATCTCTCGGTTGCCGGCATTCTGCTCATCGTGGGCATTATTCTGACCAACAAGACCATCTGCGCCGTGATCCCCGTACTGGGCTCCGGTCCGTTCCAGCTTGTGGGCGCCGTTGTCTATCAGTCGCTGATGTTTATCATCAACAACCTCTCGATTCTGTTCTGCGTGGGCATCGCCGGCGCCATGGCAAAGAAGAACAAGGGCCATGCTTCGCTTATCGCCCTGATGTCGTTCTTCCTGTTCCTGCAGGCTAACAACATCGTGCTCAACGCCACCGGCTCTCTTGCCGAAGCGAGCGGCATGCTCGGCCTTACCGGAACCGGCCAGAGCACCGTTATGGGCATTCAGGTGCTCGATACCGGCGTGTTTGGCGGCATCATTCTTGGTTGCATCACCGGTGCCGTGTTCAACAAGTACTCGAACAAGCAGTTCCCCATTGCCCTTTCGATGTTCTCGGGCGTTCGCTTCCCGTTCCTGATCATGATCATCATCTCCTGGATCATGGGCGCTGGCTTCTGCATCGTTTGGCCTCCGGTTCAGGGTGCCATCTCCTCCGTTGCCGGCATCATTAAGGAGTCGGGCAACATCGGTCTGTTCATCTACGGCATGCTCAACAAGCTGCTCGTTCCCACCGGTCTGCACCACCTCATCTACACCCCGTTCCAGTTCTCCGATGTGGGTGGCACCCTGACGCTGGGCGATCAGGTTATCGCCGGCGCCTATCCCATCCGTGTCGCCGAGATGGCAATGACGGGCCAGCCCTTCTCCGATAGCACCTATTTCAACAGCTACACCTTCAACAACCTGTGGCCCTACATCGGTATCGGTCTCGCCTTTATCTTCACCGCTTACAAGGGGAACAAGGATAAGACCAAGGCCGTTATCATCCCGCTGATCATCACCGCCGTGCTCTCCTGTGTCACCGAGCCCATGGACTTCCTCTTTGTCTTTGCCGCTCCCGTGCTCTTTGTCGTTCACTCGGTTCTTTCCGGTATCTTCCTGGTCCTGCTCAAGGTCCTCTCCGTGCCCGCTTCGACTGCAGGCGGCATCATCAACATCGTGGTTTCCAACCTGGTCCTCGGTGTCGACAAGACCAACTGGCCGGTTATGCTGGTGCTTGGAGTCGTCAACGCCGCTCTGTACTTCTTCCTCTTCACCTTCCTTATTAAGAAGCTCAACCTCCACACGCCTGGCCGCGAGGAGGAGTCCGAGCTCGCCGAGTCCGTTGCCGAGGGCGAGGCCGCCGCGTCTGTCGCGGTGAAGCAGGGCGCTGTTGCCGCAGCTCCCGCAGAGGGCGTCGATGCAGGTATTGCCGACCTGGTCGCAGGTCTTGGCGGCAAGGACAACATCGAGGAGCTCGAGAACTGCTTTACGCGTCTTCGCGTGAACGTTAAGAACCCGGACCTCATCGATGAGAACCTCATCAACCATGTGCCCAACAGCGGCATCAACCGTAACGGCAACAATATCCAGATCATCTTTGGCATGAAGGTCGCCGAGATGCGCGACAAGGTCGAAAACGCAATTGAGAAGGAGCAGTAAACAATGATCATTACTCTGTGTGGTGGCGGATCCACCTTTACCCCCGGCATCGTCAAGTCCATCGCCCTGCGCAAGGACGAGCTCGACGTTGACGAGATTCGTCTGTACGACATCAACGAGGAGCGCCAGCGCAAGATCGGCGTGCTCGTGGACTGGATTCTGCACGAGGACCTCGGCCTGGACATCAAGCTCACGGTGACCACCGACAAAAAGACGGCTTTTACCGACGCGAGCTTCGTGTTTGCCCAGATGCGCGTGGGCGGCTACGCCATGCGCGAGCAGGACGAGAAGATTCCGCTGCGTCACGGCTGCGTGGGCCAGGAGACTTGCGGTTGCGGCGGCCTTGCCTACGGCATGCGCACCATCTTCCCCATGGTCGAACTGATCGACGACGTTGAGAAGTACGCCAAGAAGGACTACTGGATTCTCAACTACTCCAACCCTGCTGCCATCGTCTCCGAGGGCTGCCGTGTGCTGCGTCCTAACGCTCGCATCATCAACATCTGCGACATGCCGATCGCGATCATCGACGTGGTTTGCGCCGCACTCGATATCGACAAGAAGGATGTCGAGTACGATTACTTTGGCCTCAACCACTTTGGCTGGTTCACCTCGATCCGCCACAAGGGCGAGGAGGTGCTCCCGCAGCTGCGCGAGTACATCAAGGAGCACGAGATTCTGCTGCCCGATTCGTACCTCAAGGGCATGGGCTCGCTGATGTCCAAGAAGCCCGAGGAGGCCACCGACGAGCACCCCGAGCAGAACCGCCACACCAAGGGCAGCTGGTACTACGTCTGGAAGGGCGAGTACGAGATCATGGAGTGCTTCCCGGAGTACCTGCCCAACACCTATCTGAACTACTACCTGCAGCAGAAGGAGTTCGTCGAGCATTCCAACCCCGAGCGCACCCGTGCTAACGAGGTTGAGGAGACGCGCGAGAAGAACCTCTTCGACGGCATCGACCACTACGAGAAGACGGGCGAGATCGACGAGAGCACGTTCTATGCGGGCAGCCACGGCGACTGGATTGCCGACCTGGCTATCGCTCTGAAGAACGATACCAAGCAGCGCTTCCTGGTCATTTGCGAGAACAAGGGCGCTATCCCCAACATGCCCTACGACGCTATGGTCGAGCTGCCTGCCTACATTGGCAAGAACGGCCCCGAGGTCATCAGCCGCGACAACATTCCTCTGTTCCAGCAGGGCCTCATGATGCAGCAGCTGAACTCCGAGAAGCTCGTGGTCGAGGCTACGATCGAGGGTTCGTACGAGAAGGCGCTCAAGGCCTTCACGCTCAACAAGACCGTGCCGTCGATGAAGGTCGCCAAGGAGGTTCTCGACGACATGATCGAGGCCAACAAGGACTTCTGGCCCGAGCTTAAGTAAAAGCAACAGGGTCGCTGACCGCATGCCTGGAGCAATGCCCCGTCCACGTGATTGCGTGGGCGGGGCATTGTCATTTGGTAACGCGTTTTATCAAATATGGCATTTATCTGGGGTAATGTTCGTTTTCACCGCTAAGGACGACATTTCATACCGCCTGCCGAACTGCGTGGAGACCTAACAACTTTTTAGGTCAGTGTTGTGCGTGTAGCAACTTCGCCCGGTCTCGCCTCCGGGCTGCCGCATGAGAGGGGATCTTATGGCACGACTGCACGTAATGGAACGCAGCCACGCTCAGGCCGTCATGGACGACCTGCACGATGCGCTCGGACGTCGTCTGGCGGTGAGTTCGCTCGCCCCGTGTCCCGTTGAGTTTACGGCGGCGCTCGTCAACCTGTGCTCCACCCAGAGCTGCGGCAAATGCACGCCCTGCCGCGTGGGCCTGAGCGCGCTGAGCGACCTGCTCGCCGATGTGCTCGAAGGGCGCGCCGATGAGTCCACGCTCAACCTGATCGAGCGCACGGCCCGCACTATCTATCTTTCGAGCGACTGCGCCATCGGCTACGAAGCTGGCGCCATGGCGCTCACGGCCATTCGCGGTTTCCGCGACGATTTTGAGCACCACATCCGCGAGCACTCCTGTGGCTTTGACCGCGAGGCCCGCGTCCCGTGCGTCTCGGGCTGCCCGGCGCACGTCGACATTCCCGGTTACATTTCGCTCGTCGAGGCCGGCCGTTATGCCGACGCCGTCAAGGTCATCCGCAAGAACAACCCGCTGCCGCTCGTTTGCGGTCTGGTGTGCGAGCATCCCTGCGAGATGCACTGCCGTCGCGGCATGGTCGACGATCCCATGAACATCCTCGCCCTCAAACGTTTTGCCGTTGAGCACAGCGACCTCAACGACCACAAGCCCCATGCAGTGGACAACACCGGCAAGCGCATCGCCGTGATCGGCGGCGGCCCGGCCGGCCTTTCCTGCGCCTACTACCTGGCCGTGATGGGCCACAAGGTGACCATCTTTGAGCAGCGCCACCACCTGGGCGGCATGCTGCGCTATGGCATTCCCAGCTACCGTCTGCCGCGTGAGCGCCTGCAGGCCGAGATTGACTGGATCTTGAGCGCCGGCATCGACGTGGAACTCGATCACTCCGTCAACGGTGAGGAGCTTGCCCGCCTGCGCGACGAGTTCGATGCCGTCTACCTGGCCATTGGCGCCCACAGCGATAAGAAGCTCGGCCTTCCGGGCGAAGAGGCTCCCGGCGTGGAGTCGGCCGTTAAGATGCTGCGTGCCATCGGCGACGATGAGCTGCCCGACCTGAGCGGTCAGCGCGTGTGCGTCATCGGCGGCGGCAACGTGGCCATGGACGTGGCGCGCTCTGCCGTGCGCTGCGGTGCCGAAAAGGTGAGCATTGTCTACCGCCGCCGCATCTGCGATATGACGGCTCAGGACGCCGAGATTGCCGGTGCCCAGGCCGAGGGCTGCGAGGTTCTGGAGCTGACGGCGCCGCTCGCCATCGAGACGGGCGAGGACGGTCGCGTGAGCGGCCTGCGCGTGCAGCCGCAGATTATCGGCGAGCCCCGTCGCGGTCGTCCGGCCCCGCGTGCCGCCGCGACGCCCGAGCGCGTCATTCCCTGCGAGCGCGTGTTCGTGGCCATTGGCCAGGACATCGATTCCAAGCCGTTTGAGGACATGGGCATCGTCTGCAAGTGGGGTCGCGTCGTCACCGATTCGGATGGCGCCGTGCCCAACTTCGACGGCCTCTTTAGCGGCGGCGACTGCCAGACCGGTCCCGCCACCGTCATCCGGGCCATCAACGCCGGCCGCGTTGCTTCGGCAAATATCGACCGCTACCTGGGCTTCGACCACAAGATCAAGCTCGACGTTGAGCTGCCGACCGTGCAGTTTAAGGGCAAGCACGAGTGCGGCCGCTGCGAGCTGGGCGAGCGCGAGGCCGGCGAGCGCATCCGCGATTGGAATCTGGTCGAGCAGGGCCTTACCGAGGAAGAGGCACGCCAGGAGGCAAGCCGCTGCCTGCGTTGCGACCACTTTGGCTTTGGCGCGTTCCGCGGAGGGAGGAACCTGGAATGGTAGAGCCCAACAAAACCACTGTCAGCGACAACACCGAAAGCGGAGCACTCAACATGGTCAAGCTCACGATCGATAACTGCGAGGTCGTGGTGCCCGAGCACACCACGATCCTGGATGCGGCCAAGTCCGTCGGCATCCAGATTCCCACCCTGTGCTATCTGCGCGATCTGAACGAGATCGGCGGCTGCCGTGTGTGCGTGGTCGAGGTTGAGGGCTGCGACCAGCTGGTTGCCGCCTGCAACAACTACGTACTCGACGGCATGGTGGTCCACACCAACAGCCCCAAGGCCCGCGAGGCGCGTCGCACCAACGTGCAGCTGCTGCTGTCCCAGCACGACTCGCGCTGTACGAGCTGCGTGCGCAGCGGTAACTGCAACCTGCAGACCATCGCCAACGACCTGGGCATTTTCTATCTGCCGTATCAAAGGCATTTGGCGGGCGAGGGCTGGGACTTCGATTTCCCCATCATCCGCGAAAACGACAAGTGCATTAAATGCATGCGCTGCATCAAGGTGTGCGAGAACGTGCAAGGCCTAGGGATTTGGGACCTGACCAGCCGAGCCACGCACACCGCCGTGGGTACCCGCGGGCGCGCGCCCATCGGCAAGACTGATTGTGTCGCATGCGGCCAGTGCATCACGCATTGCCCGACGGGCGCGCTGCGCGAGCGCGACGACACCGAGACCGTGTTTGATGCTCTCGCCGATCCCGATAAGATCGTGCTGGTGCAGATAGCGCCGGCCGTGCGCACCGCCTGGGGTGAGGAGCTCGGTATTCCGCGCGAGGATGCCACCGTTGAGCGCCTGGCCTGCGCGCTGCGCCGCGTGGGCTTTGAGTACGTGTTCGACACCGATTTCTCGGCCGATCTCACCATTATGGAGGAGGGCTCCGAGCTGATCGAGCGCCTGGGCGCCGCCGCCAAGGGCGAGAGTAACAGCCGCGGCTGGCCCATGTTTACGAGCTGCTGCCCGGGCTGGGTGCGCTTTGTAAAGGCGCGCTACCCGGAGTTTGTCGACAGCCTGTCCACGTCAAAGTCGCCGCAGCAGATGTTCGGCGCTATTGCCAAGACCTACTACGCCAAGGTGCTGGGCGTGGAGCCCGAGCGTCTGTTCGTGGTGTCCGTGATGCCGTGCACGGCCAAGAAGGCCGAGTGTGCGCTGCCGAGCATGATGGGCGAGGGCGGCGCGCCCGACGTGGACGTTGCGCTGACGGTGCGCGAGATGGTGCGCATGATCCGCGCGAGCCACGTGAGCGTCGACACGCTGGTCGAGGAGCCGCTCGATACGCCGCTGGGCTTTGGCACGGGCGCGGGCGTGATTTTTGGCGCCACGGGCGGCGTGATGGAGGCCGCCGTGCGCTCGGCATATTACCTGGTGACGGGCAAGAACCCGGATGCCGATTTCTTTACCGACGTGCGCGGACTCGATGGCTGGAAGGAGGCCGTGGCCGATATCGATGGCACCAAGGTGCGCGTCGCCGTGGCACACGGGCTGGGAAACGCTGCCCGTCTGCTCGACGCGATTCGCGACGGCCGCGTGAGTTATGACTTCGTTGAGGTTATGGCATGCCCGGGCGGCTGCGTCGGTGGCGGCGGTCAGCCCATCCATGACGGCTGTGAGCTGGCAGCCGAGCGCGGCCAGGTACTGTGGGGCCTCGATGCGAACGCCAAGATTCGCTTCTCGCACGAGAATCCCGATGTCCAGGCGTGCTATCGCGAGTTCTTGGGTGCGCCGCTGTCGCCGCTGGCCGAGGGATTGCTGCATACCGACCATCACGCATGGACGATGCCTAACGAGGGGACGTGCTAGCGATGCGCGCGTTTGATTTTGAAATGTCGCGCCGGGGATTTGCCTCGGCGCTTGCCGCGGGCGCGTTGTCGCTTGCGCTGGTTGGCTATGGCGGCGGAGCTGCGGGGGCGAGGTCTTCTGCGGGTTCGGCTGCTGGGTCTGCGGCGAGTGGCGCTGCCGCTGAGTCGGTCGAGGTGCGCGTTGCCTCGCTCAAGGGACCGACGTCGATCGGTCTGGTGCAGTTTATGGACCAGGCTGCCGATGGCGAGACGGACAATGAGTTCGACTTTGCGATCAGCGCCGCGGCCGACGAGATTGTGCCCAAGGTCATTCAGGGCGATATCGACATTGCCCTGGTGCCGGCCAACTTGGCGAGCGTGCTCTACAACAAGACCGAGGGTGCGGTGCAGGTCATCGACATCAACACGCTGGGCGTGCTGAACGTTGTGACGGGCGACGCAGGCGTGGCCTCGTTTGGCGATCTGGCGGGTCGTACCGTCTACATGACGGGCAAGGGCACCACGCCGGAGTACGTCATGAACTACCTGCTGGAGCGCGCGGGCCTGACCGGTCAAGTGACGCTCGAGTTTAAGAGCGAGCCCACCGAGGTGCTGTCGGCCCTGCTTGCCGACCCGTCCGCCGTGGGCGTGCTGCCGGAGCCATTCAAGACCGCTGCCATCGCCAAGAGCGAGGGCAGTCTGTCGGTACCGGTGAGCCTGACCGACGCGTGGGACGAGCTCGCGGGTGACACGGGCTCCCGTTTGCTGACGGGCGTGACCGTGGTGCGCCGTGCATTTGCCGAGGAGCATCCCGAGGCCGTGGCGGAGTTCTTGAGCTGCCATGCGGCGAGCGTTGAGGCCGTAAATGCGGCGCCGGCGGACTGGGCTCAGGCCGTGGTCGATGCGGGCATCGTGGATAATGCCACGATTGCCGAAAAGGCGATTCCCGGGTGCATGCTCGTGTGTCAGACGGGGAAAGATATGAAGGCGGCGCTCGGTGGGTACCTACAGGTGCTGGCCGATGCGGACGCGAGCGCCGTGGGCGGTAAGCTCCCGGCTGACGATTTCTACTACATGGAGTAGCCCGTGCGTGCGTTTGCTCGACAAATGACTGAGCGTGCGAAGGCGGTGGCGGCAGTGGGTGCCGTCGCCGCCTTTTGGCTTGCCGTGTGGATGCTGGTGGCGGCGCTGGTGGCGCAGCCGCTGATTTTGCCGGGGCCGGGCGCTGTTGCCTTGGTGCTGCTGCGCCTGGTGTGCGATGGCGGTACCTGGGCGATTTTGGCGGGCTCGGGCGCGCGGATACTAGGCGGGCTGGCGCTTGCCGCGGTGTGTGGTGGCGTGCTTGCCGGGATTTCGTCACGTTCGCGTGCGTTTGCGCGCCTGGTGGCTCCGGCGCTGTCGTTTGTAAAGGCGACGCCGGTTGCCTGCGTGGTGGTCCTGCTGCTCATTTGGTTGGGGTCGGCACGTGTGAGCATCGCGGCGGTCTTTTTGATGGCGCTGCCGGGCGTATATTTCTCGCTGGTCGAGGGTTTGACGCAGGTTGATAAGCCGCTGGAGCAGATGTTCCGCCTGCATGGCGTGCGGGGCTGGCGACTGTTTTGCGCCCATACCTGGCGTGAGGTGCTGCCGTTTGTGCTTTCGTGCGCGAAGGCGGTCATCGGCATGAGCTGGAAGGCCGGTGCGGCAGCCGAGCTTATCGGCATGGCGGTGGGTTCCGTGGGCGAGCGCATCTATCAGGCAAAGCTTTTGATTGAGACGGCTGATCTGCTGGCGTGGACCGTGCTGGTCGTTGCCGCCTCGTGGGCGTGCGAGCGCGTGCTGGTGTGGCTGCTGCGAGTTTCGGGACCCGTGGCGTGGGGAGCGGCCGTGCGGGCGCATGGGGATGGACTGCGCGGGCGCGCGGGGACCGCGAGCGATGGCGCTGCGGCGGAGCTTGCGCTCGCCGTGGGCGATCGCGCGCCCTGGGCGCCGGCGCTCGCCGGACTGGTGCTCAACGTGCCCGCGTCTGGGCGTATCTGTGTGATGGGCGCCTCGGGTGCGGGCAAGTCTACGCTCCTTGCCCTTGCGGCGGGGGAGTGCGCGCCGTGCTCCATGGTGTTTCAGGATGCACACTTGGTCGAGTCCGCCGCGGCGCTGGATAACGTGCTAGTGTGCGCCGATGCACGCGTGGACGCCTCGAGTGCTGCGGCCCTGTTGCGCCTGCTGGTGCCGGGGGTCGATGTACATACTCGCGTGGCCGAGCTTTCGGGCGGGCAGCGCCGTCGCGTCGAGATCGCTCGAGCCCTGCTGTGCCCGGGCGGCGCGGTGATTCTTGACGAGCCCTTTACCGGTTTAGATACCGCTGCGCGCGACGCATGCGCCGAGGTCGTGCTCGACTTGCTCGACGGCCGTATGCTGCTGCTTGCATCGCACGATGTCGCCGACGCTCAGGCCCTCGATATCTCGGACATCATCACGCTCTAAATACCTACTCAGCAACAAAATGATTCGTTTTCCTCCGCCCCCATTGGGTCGGGTGTGCTATTCTATCTGCGGGGTAATACTTAGGAATACCAAGTAATACCAACGCAGCAGAAACAAACTCCGGATGCGGGCCAATCGGGTTGCCTTCACAGCCCGTCGCCCAGCCGCGTGGCCCGCATCTATCCGCACCACCGTCGTTTCAAAAAGGAAGCGCCATGGCAGAACACATGACCCCGGTTGTCGCGAAGGTCTTGCCCGAGGAAAAGGCGGCCTTCGCGGCGGCAACCCAGCTCGTGGGCACCACGCCGTCCAACGCCATCCGCATGTTTATCGCCGCGTTCAATCGCTGCGGCACCTTCCCGTTCGACATTTCGCCCAACGGGGCTTTTGGCGCTGCGCCCGATTCTCATCAACAATGACTGTCCCCAAGTGCCGGGTTTTGAGGAGGTTGGCATGCTCAATGCGCTGGTTTGGGCGCTTGCCTGTTTTGGTGTCGTCGCTGCCGATATTGCCCTGAGCATTGTTTTGTTCTCCGCGCTGGACATCGTGTCGGCACTGACGGGTTTCCCGATCGACAATCTCGATATTCAATGGTTTCAGGCCGCCGCTCAGACGGCGTCGTTTTTGATGGCGCTGCTGTGGTGGCGCTATCTGTGGCCCCGCTCCTTCATGGCGCGCCGGCAAGGTGAACGCCCGCTCGGCGGGGGAGCAAATGCTGCATGGAAGCGCGTCGCATGCGTTGTCGTGATCGGCCTATCCATGCAGGTGGTCATTAGCTACCTATGCGACGGCGTGCTGTCGCTGCTGCCCGAGGTTGCGGCGGACTATAGCGAGCTCGTCGAGGAAACAGGCTTGGGCGATACCAACCTTCTTGCCGTCCTGACCACGGTGCTCGGCGCTCCGTTTTGCGAGGAGTTGCTGGTGCGCGGCATTGTTTTTGAGTTTTCGCTACGAGCGTTTAATCCGCAGTGCCGCCCGCTTTGGAAGCGCAGGCGTCGTGCGAGCGCGCAGGACGGCGCCATGGTGCCCTGGGCGGCACCAAGCACGTGGGGTATCGCCGCGGCGATTGTGCTGCAGGCGGCAATCTTCGGTTTTATGCACATGAACTGGGTACAGGGCTGCTATGCGGGTGCCGCCGGCCTCATCTTTGGCTGGGTGCTCGTGACCACCGGAAAGCTCCGCTACACGATCCTGCTGCACTTTGCCTTTAACGCCGGGTCGTACCTGATGGGTCTGTTGTGGTTTGTGAACACACCGCTCGACGTGGTAATCACGGTCGCTATCGCCGGCGTCATCCTCGTTGAGGCTATGCGCTCGCTGCGCCACGCGTGTGGGATGGGCGCAGCGAGCGCGCCGCTGCCCTAGTTGCGACGCCCGCCTCCGTTGGCGCCCTGACGCCCCTGAGCTGCACGGTTGCGCCCGGCAGTGTTCTGTGTACGCGACATGCCGCCGTGCCCCTTGCTGCCTTTGGGTCCCTTGCCGCCAGCGCCACCGTGCGGCTTGCCGCCTTTCTTGCCGGTGCCATGCCCACCGCCAGCAGGCGTCTCACCCGGGCGCGGCGGCACGGGGCGGATTAGACAGTGTTTGGTGTAGCCGATCAGGTCACGACGCCCGGCTTTTTCCAGCGCCTCGCGCACGAGCTTGTAGTTCTCGGGCTTGCGATACTGGATGAGCGCGCGTTGCATGGCCTTCTCGTGCGGGTCGCGTGCCACGTAGATCGGCTGCATGGTGCGTGGGTCCACGCCGGTGTAGTACATGCAGGTCGACATGGTGGACGGGGTGGGGTAGAAGTCCTGCACCTGCTCGGGCATGTAGCCCATGTCGCGCACGGCCTCGGCAAGGTCCACAGCTTCCTTCATGGTCGAGCCGGGGTGGCTCGAGATTAGGTATGGCACTACGTACTGCTTGAGTCCGTATTCGCGGTTCAAGCGTTCAAATTTACGGCAGAACGCGTCGTAGACGGCGCGGCTCGGCTTGCCCATCACAGAGAGCACCGCGTCGCTCACATGCTCGGGCGCTACGCGCAGCTGGCCCGAGACATGGTGTTCCAGCAGCTCGCGCAAAAACTCGTCCGAGGCATCTGCCATGGTGTAGTCAAAACGGATGCCGCTGCGGACGAAGACCTTTTTGACGCCCGGCAGCTGGCGCAGGTCGCGCAGCAACTGTGTGTAGCCGCTCTCGTCGACCACCATGTTTTTGCATACGCTCGGCCACAGGCAGCGCTTGTTCTTGCACACGCCGTGCTTGAGCTGCTTGTCACAGGCCGGGCGGCTAAAGTTGGCCGTCGGTCCGCCCACGTCGTTGATGTAGCCCTTAAACTCGGGATCGCGCGTGAGCAGCTCGGCCTCGCGCATGATCGAGTCGTGGCTGCGCATCTGCAGTACGCGGCCCTGGTGGAAGGTGAGGGCGCAAAACGAGCACTCGCCAAAACAGCCGCGGTTGGAGCTAATGGAAAATTTGATTTCGGCAAAGGCCGGTACGCCGCCCGCCGCGTCGTAGTCGGGATGCCAATCGCGGGCGTAGGGAAGCTCGGCCACATCGTCCATCTCGTCGGTGGTGAGCGTCGCCGATGGCGGGTTCTGCACCACATAGACGCTGTTGGGATAGGGCTCTACCAGGCGATGACCGGTGATGGGGTCCATATTCTGCTGCTGCACGTTAAAGCTGCGCGCGTAGTTGAGCTTGTCGGCGGTAAGGTCGTCCCAGCTGGGCAGCAGGTCGTAGTCGTAGACCTCGTCGAGCGAACCCGTGCGGTAGACGGTGCCGTTGATATAGGTGATCTGGTCGACGGGCAGTCCCGCGTCGAGCGCGTCGGCGATCTCGACAATCGCGTGCTCGCCCATGCCGTAGATGAGGATGTCGGCGCCCGAGTCGAGCAGTACCGAGCGCTTGAGCTTGTCCTGCCAGTAGTCGTAGTGGGCCAGACGGCGCAGGCTCGCCTCGATGCCGCCGATGATGATGGGAGCGTCCTTGAACGTCTGGCGGATGAGGTTGCCATAGACCGTGACGGCTCGGTTGGGACGGTGCCCCTCTTCGCCGCCGGGGGTGTAGGCGTCGGAGTGGCGGCGGTGCTTGGTCACCGAATAGTGGTTGACCATGGAGTCCATGTTGCCGGCACTGACGAGAAAGCTCAGGCGAGGCTCGCCGAGCACCGTGATGCTGGCGGGATCGGTCCAGTCGGGCTGGCAGATGATACCCACCTTGTAGCCGTGCGCGTCAAGGACGCGGCTGATGATAGCCATGCCAAAGCTGGGATGGTCCACGTAGGCGTCACCGCAGATGTAGACAAAGTCGCACTGGTCCCAGCCGCGCGCATCCATGTCGGCACGACTGACGGGGAGGAACTTATCGCGGCCCGGACGCCAGGGGCGGGCGGGCGTCGCTTGGGAATGCTTGGTGCGGGCGACCGTGGCCTGCGCCTTACCGCCGCGCTTTTGCTGCTGGCCCTGTTTGCCCTGCTGACTGCGCTGGTTGTTCTGAGCGTGCTGAGGCTTTTTTGCCACGATCCCTCCCGGTGTTTGTATGCTGCACGTAATTGTAACCAGTCTTTTTGGGACGGGGCTAAAAAGACTGGTGGAGTACATGGGTTGGCGGATCGGCGTATCGATGCGGGTGCCGTTTGTTTCCAGACTGTGTATCCGCGCGTTGGGGAGCCCGTCTCGCGCGCATGCCATGTTGTCAATGGGTTACAGTATGAACGGCGGCTATGTTTCCGCCAACGCACGAGAGAGTCGTCAACAAGGAGGATGCACGACGATGCAGCGTGCCAAACAGATATCGGAGTCTATTGAGCTGGGCATCATCTTGGCGCTCGCCGGTGGCTTTATGGATGTGTATTCGTACATTGGGCGCGATCATGTTTTCGCCAACGCGCAGACGGGCAACATCCTGCTCGTGGGCGTGAGCATCTCGGAAGGCAACTGGGCACTGGCGGGGCGCTACTTCTTCCCCGTGGTGTCGTTTGCTGTGGGCATTATGCTTGCCGACCTGGTTCACGAGCGGTTTGGCAGTGTGATTCACTGGCGCCAGGTGACGGTGTTTTTTGAAGCCGTTATCTTGCTGGGCGTGAGCTTTATCCCGGGCGGCGGTTACAACCTGCTCGCCAACTGCCTCACCTCGTTTGCCTGCGGCATGCAGGTCGAGAGCTTCCGCAAGATCCACGGTCACGGCATCGCCACGACCATGTGTATCGGCAACCTCCGTAATGCCTTGCAAAACGTGGACGACTACATCATCACCCACAAGCGCGGCTTTTTGGAAAACGGCCTGCTGTACTTTGGCGTGATCTTTACCTTTGTGTTTGGCGCCGTGTTGGGCAACTGGTGTATTGAGCGCATGGGCCTGCACGCCATCGTCGTGGCGAGCGTGCTGCTGTTTGTCGCGTTTGCCATCATGTTCATCGACCGCGAGCGCGACTTGCGTTTTCGCTGGAAGGTTGCGGCCGAGGCTTGGAAAGAGGGCTGTCGAAAGTAACCGAATGCGGCAAAGGGACAGCCCCTTTGCCGCAATATATTTTCATCTCTATGTAGTACAGCTTCAGGAGCCAGGAAAAAAACTATCTAGCTCCTGAATGTTGTTACGAACTGCTTTTTGCAATTTATTCGAGATGCTCTTCAATCCGAGCCCTCAGAAGGGCAATGGCTGTGGGTATTCCAATTGCGGCGGCTAATTCGGCTTTATCCAAAACCTGTATGTTAAAGCACGATTGTTTATCACATTGAAGGACGTTAACTGAAGATAGCTTCACTTCCCGTTGACTGAATATATCGTAATCTCCAAATAGGAAGTTACCTTTTATTGTGTAATTCGGTATGTTCGTTACGCACTTCATCTCAAGTCTGTTTAGGCCATAATCGAACACCGCAACTTCCTTGTGTTCGATGATGAGCGCAACCCTGGGCATGTTACTAAAACCACCGTCGACGACAGTAAAGAGCTTTTCATTTGCATCGTCATAAACGGTGTATTTAAGACTCAATAGCTGTCCTAGTGGACCCGTGAACCCATGTCTTTTGATGTTGAGGTTGTCTCCCGCTGGGTTGACGAGAGCCAGAGCATGCGGATAAGGGTTACCTTCAATTGAGATTCGATATTCGTTTGTAGCCGTCTTGCTCGATTTAGGACCAGTAGCCATCACGCGTCATCGCCTCGATCGAATTGGAACCGTCTTCTGCTTCGTGCGGAGAATTACGCTGTACGTTGCAGTACATGCAGCTGCAATAACCGCATGGGCAATTTCTAACAAAATGAATGACACTATTTGCTGCATGCATATTAATTACTATAAAGTATCCTTTTATAAACGTATTGTCAAACATATATTGCTAAAACAGAAACAATTTATAGACTGAGTTGGTCGTATTCTTTGGGCAATTGCTCCTATAATCTAGCCTTCGCTGCAGTCGGGAGGGAAGGGCTGGGGCTCCGTTATTATGTTGAAACGCTTTAACACTTTTGACGTTCTCATGCATTTTTTGTTTCAAAAGCGTTAGGATGGAACTTGCAGCGCGGGGCGTAATGGGTGCCCCGCACACGATGGGAGGCTATCAATGGCTAATCGTTTCGTTCTCAATACCATTTCTTATCATGGTTCCGGCGCCATCAAGGAGATCCCCGGTGAGCTCCAGCGTCGCGGCTACAAGAAGATCTTCGTCTGCTCCGACCCCGATCTGGTTAAGTTTGGCGTTACCGCTAAGGTGACCGACGAGCTCGACGCCGCCGGCATCGCTTGGAGCCTCTACTCCGAGATCAAGCCCAACCCCACTATCCAGAACGTCAAGGACGGCGTCGAGGCCTTCAAGGCCGCCGAGGCTGACGCTATCGTGACCATCGGTGGTGGCTCCTCCATGGACACCGCCAAGGCCATCGGCATCATCATCAACAACCCCGAGTTCGCCGACGTCCGCAGCCTCGAGGGCGTTGCTCCCACCAAGAACCACGCCGTGTTCACCATCGCCGTGCCGACGACCGCCGGTACCGCCGCCGAGGTGACCATCAACTACGTCATCACCGACCCCGAGAAGGTCCGCAAGTTCGTGTGCGTCGACACCAACGACGCCCCCGAGGTTGCCGTCGTCGACCCCGACATGATGGCTTCCATGCCCGCCGGCCTTACCGCTTCCACTGGTATGGACGCTCTGACCCACGCCATCGAGGGCTACACCACCAAGGGCGCCTGGGAGCTCTCCGACATGTTCCACTTTGAGGCCATTAAGTTGATCAGCGAGAACCTGCGCGACTCCGTTGCCGAGGCCAAGTCCGGCCAGCCCGGCTCCGGCCGCGAGGGCATGGCTCTTGGTCAGTATGTCGCCGGCATGGGCTTCTCCAACGTTGGCCTGGGCATCGACCACGCCATGGCTCACACCCTGTCTGCTCACTACGACACCCCGCACGGCGTCGCTTGCGCCATGCTGCTGCCGATCGCCATGGAGTTCAACAAGCCGGTCTGCGCCGAGCGCCTGGCCAAGGTTGCCGTCGCCATGGGCGTTGACACCACGGGCATGAGCACCGACGAGGCTGCCGACGCCGCCATCGCCGCCGTCAAGCAGCTCTCCGCCGACGTGAACATCCCGCACGTCTGCGAGGCCATGAAGGCCGACGAGATCGAGGTCCTGGCCAAGGACGCCATGGCCGACGCTTGCTTCCCGGGTAACCCGCGCGAGGCGACGCTCGACGACGTCATCGAGCTCTTCAAGAAGATTTGCCCGGCTGCCTAGCCCAGTTTGGTGGTCCTTCGCCCGTAGGCGTATGGTCTTTTGACTTGCTGCTGGCCCCGCCGTGCTACGCGCGGCGGGGCTTTTTGTGCCGCGCCGATGCCCCAAGATGGGCAAAACCAAGGCATGCTGCCCGCTGCGGATAGGTGGTGCACTTCTCAGCGTGCATTTTTGGGAGTATTCAGCAAGCTCTGAAAAATGCATAACGTTGTGAATGGGCCGCAGTGGCCCGCAGACGCCCATCGACAGCCCTTGTGGGCGGGCTATCGATGAGCGGAGGGGGCTGCCACCGCGTTTTTGGTTTGCGACGACCTGCAACACTGCTGTAACCGCGTCGCTTTGCCGTTTGCGATGGGGCTGACGGGGTCCACGGTGCTGAATACTCCGTATTTTGCACGGTCCAAGGTGGGGTACCCTGAGACGAAGCAAATAGATGCCTCATATTTATGCAGATACCGATAGGATTTATGCAAGATTGGGACTGTAAACCGAGCGCGTGCACAAAACCGGTGCGGGGACGTCTGGAGTCGGCTCGGTTTCTAGAGTATTGCACGTGCAGAAAGGTTAAAATCGGGGCTCGGTCTTAGTTTTACTTGGAAGGATGCATATGGCTTCTAATGTTGATGCTTCTCTAGAGGAGACGCTCTCCTATATTACTGACCAGTTGAAGACGCTGACTTCTATTGCTTCACCTACGGGCTATACCCGTGCGGCTACTGACTATCTAATGGAAACGTTGCGCGATATGGGCTTTGGCCCCGAGCGCTCCAATAAGGGCAACGTGTTGGTTGAGCTTGGCGGCGAGGGCGAGCCGCTCGTATTGGCGAGCCATGTCGATACCCTGGGCGCCATGGTGCGCTCCATCAAGGACAATGGTCGCCTGCGTCCCACGACGCTTGGCGGGCATCAGTGGTCTACGGCCGATGGCGAGAACTGCACCGTTTACACGCGCGATGGCAATGTCTACACGGGTGTGGTTCTCAATACCGAGCCTTCGGCGCATGTGGCCGATGAGCCGGTCAAGACCATCGAGAAGAACATGGAAATCCTGCTCGACGAGAACGTCGACAGCAAGGACGACGTGCTCGAGCTGGGCATTCAGGCTGGAGACATCATCGCTATGGATCCGCGCACCACGGTGACGGAGAGCGGCTACATCAAGAGCCGCTTCCTTGACGACAAGCTGTCCGCGTCGATTCTGCTGGGTCTGGCTCGCGCCGTTGCTGACGGCGAGGTGACGCTCTCGCGCAAGGTGTCACTGCTCTTTACCGTGTACGAGGAGGTCGGTCACGGCGGCGCCTTTGTGCCGGCCGACACGCGCGAGATGATCAGCGTGGACATGGGCTGCGTGGGCGACGATCTGGGCTGCACCGAGCGCATGGTTTCGATCTGCGCCAAGGATTCGGGCGGTCCGTACAACTACGACCTGGTGACGACGCTGTCCAACATCGCGCGCGAGCTTGAGCTCGACTACGCGATCGATGTGTATCCGCACTACGGCTCCGACGTCGAGGCTACGCTTTCGGCTGGTTACGACATTCGCCACGGCCTGATCGGTCCCGGCGTGTACGCGAGCCACAACTACGAGCGCAGCCACATCGACGGCGCGCGCAATACCTACGAGCTCGTTCGCGCCTACGTTCAGCGCTAGGGGAAGCGGTTCATAGCTTGGCTGACCAATTGCTCTAAGGCCCGATTGCTCGGGCCTTTTTTCAATTCAGTCCGTTTAGTATTATCCTGTATAAGATAAGTTATTTTAACGCGTGAAATACTTAACGAGGTGATGCGGCGCATGGATACATCGGAATACTTATCTATGGGTGATGCCGCCCGTCTACTAGGCGTCACAAAGGCTCGCATATCGCAACTGGCGGCATCCGGAACGCTCGCATGCAATACTGTGGGTGGACGGAAGATGGTTGAGTATAATTCCGCGATCGCCTATCAAAAGGTCCGCAAACGAGGGCGCCGTCCTGCAGCCGATGTGGGGCGCAAGTTTACGCTGATGTCGGCCGACCATGAGGTCGCGCATGTCTCATTTGATCCGACGCGCGAGTTTCCCTTCGAAATCGCCGAGGTCCTCGATACGCAACGAATGCCGTTTGGCACGTGTTCGAGCTTTTCTCCAACGGTGAATAAGCGGGAGCTCAACGTGTGGTGGAGCCATCGGTCGGTGCCCGATGTTCGCCCTGGGCTTATCTCGCGCTACCGCGAGCTGGGGGTTGTCAGCGGCGTTGAGGTGCCGGTTCAGTGCCTGGGCCTCTCGCTTTCGGATTGCTATTGGCTGCGGCCGACCGATTGTGCCGAACTCAAATGGCAAAACATCAATTATTTTGAGAACGAATTTGAGCGATCGGCGCCCGAAGAGCGTTCGGGTTGGCTGGAAGGCATCGGTCTTAAAAATCCGGATAACACGTCCGAGGGCGAGCTTCCTAAATCGTGGATGATCCGAAACGGCATTCGCATTTTGGCTAAAGGACGCGGCATGGACGATCAGCGTCCCTTTAACGAGGCGGTTGCAACGGCTCTGCATCGTCGCTTGCTGTCGGAGGGCGAGTTTGTTCCTTATACGGTTGAGCGGATGTTCGATGGCCCTGTGTGTCTGTGCGACGACTTTCTTGACGGCCGCGAGGAATACGTTCCGGCTGTTTACGTTAAGGGCGCACTTGGTAGCCAGCGGGGAGACTCGACATACGATCGATACTGTCGCTACCTTGGCAAGCATGGTGCCGATGAGGTCGCTGTGAGAAGGTCTATGTCGCAGATGATTGTCTGCGATGCCCTTTTGGCCAACAGCGACCGCCATTGGCGAAACTTCGGCATCATCCGTAATGTCGACACCCTGGAGATAAAACCTGCACCGCTGTTCGATAGCGGCAACTGTCTGTGGTATAACGTGCCAACTGTCTTGCTCGCGGCTGGGGAGTTTGGGTTTTCCGCTAAGCCGTTTGGGCCCGACCCTTCCGCTCAGCTGGCGCTTGCGGACTCGCTCGATTGGTTCGATTCATCGCGGCTCAACGGATTTGTTGATGAGGCGATCGAGATTCTTTCGCAGAGCGAATGGGCGACGGCGGAGGGTCGACTCGAGGCCATTTGCCGCGGCCTCGAGCGTCGCGTAATCGAGGTTGGTGCCGCTGTTGAGGTACTTCGACACGTGCAGCGATAAACCCACGGCTACTTAAGTGCGCAGGTCACGGTACCGCCGCCCAGGACGATGTCGCCGCGATAGACTACAACGGCCTGGCCGGGGGCGATGGGTCGTTGCGGCTCGTCAAAAGTTAGCAGCATTTGTCCGCCGGCGCCACGTGTAAGGGTTGCTGCCTGGTCTTTCTGACGGTAGCGGTACTTGGCGCCCACGCGGATGCCGCCGGCGTCGAGCTCCGCCTCCATGTGGTCGGCGGGGGCGCTCCAGATCCAGTCGTTGGCCGTGAGCGCTGTGGCCGCCAGGTCCTCGGCCTCGCCCAGATGCACGGTGTTGTTGGCGGCGTCGACGCCCGTTACGTACACGGGATGCGCCATCGCAACGCCCAGGCCCTTGCGCTGGCCGATGGTGTAGCGCAGCGCGCCGTTGTGGCGCCCGACCACGCTGCCGTCGCGCCACACAATGTCGCCCGGTGCAGCGGGATGTCCGCAGCGGCGCTCGATATAGCCCGCGTAGTCACCGTCTGGAATAAAGCAGATGTCCTCGCTTTCGGCCTTCTGGGCGTTGGTAAAGCCCTGCTCGGCGGCTATGCGGCGCACGTCGCGCTCTTTGTCTAGGCCTGCCAGCGGAAAGATCGTGTGTACCAGGCGTTCCTGCGTAAGCGAATACAAAAAGTAGCTCTGGTCCTTTTTGGGATCTTCGCCGCGATGTAGCTGCCAGGTGCCGTCTGCCGCCTGGCTTGTTTTGGCGTAATGTCCCGTTGCGATGTAGTCGCAGCCCATATCCAGCGCCGCATCCAGCAGCGCGCCAAACTTAATGTGGCGGTTGCAGATGATGCACGGGTTGGGCGTCAGTCCTTCCTGGTAGGCGTTCACAAAGCACTCGATCACGTTGCGGTCGAAGGTCTGCTGCAAGTCGAGCACATGGTGGGGTATCCTCAGGCGCTCGGCGACGGCCTTTGCATCGGCGATGTCGCAGTCGACTTTGCTCATACCCGTGGCGGGGTCGGGCGCGGGGCAGGTGAGACGCATGGTGGCGCCGATGCATTCGTAGCCCTGGCGCTTGAGCAGATACGCGGTCACGCTGGAATCGACGCCGCCGCTCATGGCGACGAGCACGCGCTTATTGTGCATGGGGAGGTTCTCCTTGGTGGCATGTGGCCAAAAAAGAAAAGCGGCGCGGGAGGCTGGTTCCGCGCCGCAGACATTGTAGCAAGTTCGGGCGTCATGTGGGACACCCTGTTGGGATGAGCCCAGACTGCCAGAAGAGAGGGGAGACCGGCGTGCCTTGGGCCTATCGACAAGTGACGGGTCCTTAGTCCTGGAACAATGCCGTGGACAGGTAGCGCTCGCCGGTGTCGGCAAGCAGGGCCACGATGGTCTTACCCTCGTTCTCGGGGCGCTTGGCCAGCTGCAGCGCGGCCCACACGGCGGCGCCGGATGAAATGCCCACGAGCACGCCCTCCTTGTGGCCCACGGCGCGGCCGGTCGCAAAGGCATCGTCGTTCTCAACGGGGATGATCTCATCGTAGACCTGGGTGTCGAGGACGTCGGGCACAAAGCCGGCGCCGATGCCCTGGATCTTGTGCGGGCCGGCCTGGCCCTTGGAGAGCACCGGGGAGGTGGCGGGCTCGACGGCGACGACCTTAATCTTGGGGTTCTGCTCCTTGAGGAACTCGCCCACGCCGGTCACGGTGCCGCCGGTACCAACGCCGGCGACGAAGATGTCGACCTCGCCGTCGGTGTCGTCCCAGATCTCGGGGCCGGTCGTTGCCTTGTGAATGGCCGGG
>URBQ01000031.1 GCA_900546115.1 uncultured Collinsella sp. | reverse complement strand
AAAGGGCGGAGGCGGGGCATGCCCCGCCTCTTACACCACATCTCTGCGCGCTACCATTCATCCCTCGTCGTAGAGATGAATGTGAGGTGAGAGATACGTACTTGACGCGCGAGCGTGGATATTTGGACGGTTTTTGGGCTTTTGGCGGCCGATTTCGTCCGAAAATCCACGCTCGTGCGGCAGACGTCCGAATTTCCACGCTCGTGTGCCAGAAAATCCACGCTCATCCGGCAGATTGGTCGAAGGCCCCATATGGGTATACTCTCGGAGATTCGACTCGATTCGCCCCCGTTGGGGCGTCAAAGGAGACTGCATATGTCCACTACCTCAACCGACCCGCGCGCCGCTGCCGCCGCGCTGCTGGTGCCCGGAACCACCTGCCACGGCTTTACCGTCGAACGCCGCGAGACCGTGCCCGAGCTCGACGCAGACGCTTACGTGCTGCGCCACACCGCCTCGGGCGCTCGCCTGCTGCACCTAGCGTGCGACGACGAAAACAAGGCCTTTGCCATTGGCTTTAAGACGCCGCCGGCCGATTCCACCGGCGTGTTCCATATTCTTGAGCACTCGGTGCTGTGCGGATCGGCCAAGTTCCCCGTCAAGGAGCCGTTTGTCGATCTGATCAAGAGCTCCATGCAGACGTTCCTCAACGCCATGACCTACCCCGACAAGACCATCTACCCCGTTGCCACCACCAACGAGCAGGACCTGTACAACCTGATGGACGTGTACCTGGACGCGGTGTTCAACCCGGCCATCTATACCAAGCCCACCATTTTTGAGCAGGAGGGCTGGCACTACGAGCTGGACCTGCCGGAGGGCGTCGAGGGCGAGGGCGGCGACAGCTCCGCGAGCCTGCGCGAGGGCACGCTGCGCTATAACGGCGTGGTGTTCAACGAGATGAAGGGCGCGCTGTCCGACCCCATGAGCGTGCTGGACGACGCCGTCAACGCCGCGCTCTACCCCGACACCGCCTATGCGCACGAGAGCGGCGGCGACCCACGCGCGATTCCCGCGCTCACCTACGAGCAGTTCCTGGATACGCACGCGCGCCACTACAATCCTTCCAACTCTTATATAACGCTCTACGGCGACCTAGATGTGGACCGCGCGCTGGCGTTTTTGGACGAGCGTTATCTGTCGCAGCCGAGCGCTGCGAGCCGCCGCATGGACGCTGCCGTTGCCGCCGGCGAGGACCCGTCCGCGCTGGCACCCAATCCGCTGGGCGTGCAGACGCCCGTGACCTGCGAGTACAAGCGCGTCGAGATGGCCACCACGCCCGAGAACGCCCTGGTGGGCCTGGGCCTTGTGCTGGGCAGCGCACTCGACCGCAAGCGCACGATCGCGGCGGATATCCTGTTCGAGGCACTGCTGGGCTCCAACGAAGCACCGGTTAAGAAGGCCATTCTGGCCGCCGGCCTGGGCGGCAACGTGGTGAGCTACACCGCGGCCGAGAGCCTGCAGCCCTACGAGCTCATCATGTTGCAAAACGCGCAGCCCGGCGTGGCGCGCGAGCTGCGCCGCGTGTTCCAGGACGCCTGCCGCGACCTGTGCGAGCATGGCGTTCCGCGCGAGCGCCTGGAAGCCATCATCAGTAGCAACGAATACGACCTGCGCCAGCGTGACTACGGTATCGCCGACGGCGTGGCCATTGCGTGCGACGCGCTGAGCACCTGGCTCTACGATGACGACGCAGCGACGCTGGCGCTCAAGTACGGCCCGGTGTACGAGGAGCTGCGTGGCGAGCTGGACGGCAGCTACTTTGAGGACCTGCTGCGCGAGCTGGTGCTGGAAAACGACCATATGGCGCTGGTCGAGCTGGTGCCGGTGGACGCCGCCGAGGGTTCGGAGAGCGCCGAGGCCGCAGAGCTGGCAGCCAGGCGCGATGCCATGACCGATGTCGAGCTGGCCGACGTGGTCGAGCGCACGGCCGCGCTGCGTGCCGCGCAGGAGGCGGAAGACACACCCGAGGCCAAGGACACGCTGCCGCGCCTGCGCGTGTCCGACATTGGCGAGGCGCGCCCCGAGCCGCCGCTGGTCGTGGACACGACTGCGCCCATCCCCTGCCTGCGTCACGGCATCCCCACCAACCGTCTGGCCTACGCCATGCAGTACTTCGACCTGAGCTGCGTCGCGTTTGAGGACCTGCCCTACGTGACGCTGCTCTGCCGCCTGCTCAAACAGCTGCCCACGAGCGAGCACTCAGCCGAGGAACTCGACAACTTGCTCGCCGGCAAGCTGGGCTTTTTGAGCTTTACGACCGAGGTCATGACCCAGCCCGACGTGGACGGCGTGCGCCCCTACCTGCTGGTGAGCGCCGGCGCCCTGTCCGAGAAGATCGACGCGCTGGCGAGCCTGCCGCGCGAGGTGTGGTCGAGCACGCTGTTGCTCGATGCTGACGCCGACCGCGTGCGCGACGTGCTCACGCAGATTCGCATTGGGCTTGAGCAAGGCTTTATCAACAACGGCCACTCGGCGGCGCTGGGTCGCGCGATGAGCTACAGCTCGCCTTCGGCCGTGGTGCGCGAGCAGCTTTCGGGCGTGGACTTCTACCTGTTCCTGCGCGATCTGCTCGAGCACTTTGACGAGCGCGTGGACGAGCTGCGTACCAAGCTTGCCAAGCTGGCGGAGCGCATCTTTGTGGTCGATGGCTGCCTGGCGAGCTTTACCGGCAGCGATGAGGACTTTGACGCGTACTGGGATGCCGCGCGCGACCTGGGGCTTGGCGCGGGCGACAGCACCGATGCCGGCCGCAACGCGCTCGTGGTGCCGACGCCGCGCGACCGCCACGAGGCTTTTGTCATCCCCAGCAGCGACATCTGCTTTGCGGCAAGCGCGTGCGACCCGCGTCGCTTGGGGCTCGACGTGACGGGCGCCTGGGCGGTTGCCGCCAACGCGCTCTCCTACGACTACCTGTGGAACGAGATCCGCGTGAAGGGCGGCGCGTACGGTTGCGGATTCCGCGCGGCTGGCGAGCGTCAGGCGGCGTTCTACACCTACCGCGACCCGGCGATCGATCCCTCGATTGAGCGCGTGGCGCGCGCAGGCGAATGGCTCGGCAGCTTTGAGCCCGACGAGGCCGCCTTTGAGGGCTTTATCGTAAGCTGCGTGAGCGGCATGGACGCGCCGGTGAAGCCCTACGCGCTCACCAAGCGCCGCAACACGACCTACCTGGCCGGCCTCGATCCCGACGCGCGCGAGAAGCGCCGCGCCCAGATGCTCGCCGCCACGCCCAGTGAACTGCGCTCGCTCGGCGCCGACGTGACGCGCATCGCAGCCGAGTCGCCCACCTGCGTCTTTGGCGGCCGCGAAGTCATCGCCAAGAGCAACGCCGGCTTCAACGTCATCGACCTGCTCGGCTAACCACAAAGGTAGATTTTTGGGACATGCCTGAAAATCTACCTTTTTTCTTTTGCCTCAGCTTGGGCGGGGCAGCTCAGCCCGTCCCACCAGTTTGTCTAAATCTGTAACATCTAGGCGGCAATATTGGCTCCAGATGTTACAGATCGAGACGTTTCCGGATGACGCCGACCCTTTGTCTCAATCTGTAACAACTGGGTCCAATTTTGCCGAGTTACTGTTACAGATCGAGACGAACTGCCGCAGACGCCCACTCCACAGCACAGACCACCACAAAGGTGCCTGTCCCCTTTCTCAGTGGTGATTCGAACACTTGTTCTATACGTACACATGTTCTATATTATGAGTGTTTGCATCGGACTTAAATTGCAACTAGAATATAGTTGCAGAATGTGAGGCGGGATGACTCGAGCCGATAAACTCATCGCCCAACTGTTTAGCTGCCCTTCGACGTATCGGTATGCCGATTTTTTAAAAGTCATGGTCTCATATGGCTTTGAAATGGACAGCAAAGGCAAGACTTCCGGATCGCGCGTTCGCTTCTACAGGCCCTCAGATGGCAGGATGTTCGTGATGCACGCGCCTCATCCATCTGACGAATTGACAGCGGGGACAATTCGAAACATCGTTCGATTTCTGCAGGATGTCGGAGGCAGTCATGAGTAACGTTTTGGCATACAAGGGCTATTTCGCCCCAGTCGAGTTCGATGCCGAGCAGCGTGTACTAACAGGTATGGTCGCCGGCATTAGAGACGCAATCGTATTTGAAGGCTCCACGGCTGAAGAAGTGGAGCAATGCTTCCACGACGCCGTCGACGATTACCTTGAGTTTTGCACCGAGAAGGGCAAGGAACCCGAGCGGGCTTTTAAGGGCTCGTTCAACGTAAGAACGGGCTCTGAGCTCCACAAGCAGGCGGCGCTGGCAGCAGCAAAGAAGGGCGAGTCACTCAATAAGTTTGTGACTGAAGCAATCGCCGCAGCGTTGTAGCGTTATCGCATAGGCACAAACCACCACGAAGGAGGCAGTGAACTGCACCCTCGTGGTGGTTTTGACGTTTGCCCAGATAAAACCTGCCAAAATAAACCTGTCCCTTTTTGGTAGGTTTGGGAGAGGGAGCTGGGATGGACAAGGTTGAGCTGCGGCGGGCGGTGATTGCTCGGCGCGATGCGATTGATTTGGATGTGCGGGCGGCGAAGTCCGCCACTATCTGTGCGCGGCTTGTTGAGCTGTTGGATCGTCTGGATGCCGCGGCGCCGCACACCGTTGCCATCTATGCCGCGATGGGTTCCGAGGTCAACCCTGCCGCGTTTGCCGCTGCGGTCGCCGCGCGCGGCTGGCGCGTGGCCTATCCGTGCATGCTCTCGGCAACAGACGCCGCAGCTTGTGGCCAGCGCATGTGCATGAGGGCAGTTGCCGCCGACGATGCATCCGCGGCACCGTTTATCGCCCACCCCACGCGGGCCTTCGCAGCCATGGACATCGACAGCAGCCGCTTCCCTATCGTGCCTGCTGAGGCTCTCGACATGATCGTCGTGCCGCTCGTAGCCTTCGACCGCGCCGGCGCGCGCCTGGGCTACGGCGGCGGCTGCTACGACCGCTACCTGCCCATGCTCTCGCCCGCATGCCAAATCATCGGCATCGCCTTTGACGAGCAGCGTGTTGACCACGTTCCCACCGACGCCCACGACCTGCCGCTACCCCACATCGTCAGCGCCTAACGGCTGGCGCACTTCCCGACGGCCTAGTGCTCCTCGCCGGCGCGGGCCAAGTCGTAGGGCGTGGTCTGATAGACGTAGTAGTTGAGCCAGTTGGTATAGAACAGCTGAGCCTGGCTGCGCCAGACGTTGCGCGGCTCGGCGGTGGGGTCATCGCCCGGGAAGTAATGCGCCGGCACCTGGGGGTTGAGCCCGCGCTTCACGTCGCGCTCGTACTCCAGGCGCAGCGTGTCGGTATCGTACTCGGGGTGGCCAAAGACAAAGAAGCGACGGCTGTCGGTCGACTTGACGATGTACAGGCCCACCTCGTCGGACACGGCCACGACCTCAAGCTGCGGCTCGGCCTCCACGTCCTCGCGGCGCACATCGGTGTTGCGCGAATGCACGGCATAGAAACGGTCGTCAAAGCCGCGGACCAGCGGGCTTTGCGGCTTCACCAGATAATGCTCAAATACGCCGCTCGCCTTTGCCGGCAGGTCGTACTTCTGGATACCGTAATGATGGTAGAGCCCCGCCTGCGCGCCCCAACAAATGTGCAGCGTAGAGTGCACGTGCGTGGTTGACCAATCCATGATCTGACAGAGTTCGGGCCAGTAGTCGACCTCCTCGAACGGCATCTGCTCCACCGGCGCGCCCGTGATGATCAGGCCGTCGTAGTGGATGTCGCGGATGTCGTCGAACGTGCGGTAGAACGTCTCCAGGTGGCCGGCGCTCACGTGCGTGGCCTCGTGCGTCTTGGTGCGCAGCAGGTCCACCTCCACCTGCAGCGGCGTGTTGGAGAGCTTGCGCATGATTTGCGTCTCGGTGGCGATCTTGGTGGGCATGAGGTTGAGGATGAGCACGCGCAGCGGACGGATGTCCTGGTGCAGCGCGCGGTACTCGGTCATGACAAAGATGTTCTCGCTCTCGAGCTGCGCGGCTGCAGGGAGGGCGTCAGGGATGCGAATGGGCATGGATGCTCCTTACGAGTCAGTTGCAGCTATGGTACAACGACCGGCCCCATCCGCGCGAGCACATCGCCCCGCGATGCCGTCGGCGGCCCAAATCACTCCAAAAGTAGAGATTACGGCATGTCCCAAAAATCAGTGGCGCTTTAGCCTGGCAAAGTGTCGGCAGGAAGCTACAATGGTTCAACGCGAAAAACTCGGCCGAAAGGATACATATATGTACCAGACGCGTAAGATCGGTGTGGTCGGCCAGGGCCACGTAGGAGCGCATGTCGCCAACAGCCTGCTCATGCAGGGCATTGCCGATGAGCTGTACCTGTGCGATATCAACGAGGCCAAGGTAACGTCCGAGGTCCAGGACCTGCGCGACTCCCTTTCGTTTGTCCCGTACAACACCAAGATCGTCAACTGCTACGACCACTACGAGGAGCTAGCCTGCTGCGACGTCATCGTCAACGCCGCCGGCAAGGTTGCGCTGGCCGCCGGCAACCGTGACGGCGAGCTGTTCTTTACCACCGACGCCGCCCGAACCTTTGCCAAGCGCATCGTCGACGCCGGCTTTGACGGCATCTTCGTGAGTATCTCCAACCCCTGCGACGTCGTGTGCACCGAGCTGTGGCACCTGACCGGCTACGATCCCAAGAAGATCATCGGCTCGGGCTGCGGTCTGGACTCCGCCCGCCTGCGCACCGAGATCTCCAAGAAGGTCGGCGTGAGCCCCAAGTCCATCGACGCCTACATGATCGGCGAGCACGGCTTTAGCCAGCTGGCCGCCTTTAAGGCCGCAACCATCGCCGGCAAGAGCCTCAACGAGCTCCAGGCCGAGAACCCCGACAAGTACGCTTTTGACCACATGGAGGTCGAGGAGCTCGCGCGCAAGGGCGGCTACGTAACCTACCAGGGCAAACAGTGCACCGAGTACGCCGTCGCCAACTCCGCCGCGCGCGTCTGCGCCGCCGTGCTGCACAACGAGCACGCCGTGCTTTCCGCCTCCACGCTCATGACCGGCCAGTATGGCGAGGAGGGCATCTTCACATCCCTGCCGTGCGTGATCGGCGCCGAGGGCGTCGAGGAGGTCTACACGCTCGACCTTTCCGAGCACGAGCTCGAGGGCTTCCACAAGAGCTGCCAGCACATCCGCGACAACATCGCCCAGCTCGACTGGTGGGATGCCGAGGCCTACGACGCCAAGTAAGCGTCGGTTGCCGCGACACCTCGCGAATCTAAGCGCGATACCAAGCGGGCCGCGCCGGAAATCCCCGGCGCGGCCCGCTTTTTTGACTCGCGCTGCGCCCTTGCGAATCGAAGGTGAATGGTTTTCCCGTTACTTAGTACTGCTCGATGCCCATGTAGCGACGAACCTCGGGGCTGTGGTCGAACACCTTGCCGCGGGCGGCGCGCAGCTCGCAGCTCATGTTGTAGAAGAAGATCGGCTCCAGGTATGAACGCACGCTGGCGGGCACCTCGCCCACGCCGTACTCGAGTGCATCGAGCACCATGACCGTATCGGTGTGCGTGTTGAGGAACGCCAGCGCGCGCTCCTCCATGGGGCGGCACTCGCCCGATCCGAGCTGCACAAAGTAGAACACGCCGGGCTCGGTAGCCTCGAAAGGACCGTGGAAATACTCGCCGGAGTGGATGTAGCAGCAGTGCTGCCACTGCATCTCCATGAGCGAGCAAATCGCCATGGCGTAGGTCTGGCTAAAGTTGGGGCCGGAGCCCAGGATGTAGAAGAACTTGTGCTGCTGGCAGAGCTCGGCAAAGCGATCGCCCAGCTCGGCGTTGACCTTCTCGTGGGCAGCGGGCAACAGCGCATCCATCTGCTTAAGGCCGGCGTACATGTCGGCAAGCGCCTCATAACCCTCCTGCTGGTGGAGCAGTTCGGCGGCGATCAGAGCGCCGATGCCCTGCGGTACCTCGGCCTGCGACACGCCCTCGCCCCAGGGGTAAACCCAGGTGGTCCACTTGCCGTTGTCGATCTTGGAGCCCTCGCAGTCGGTCATGGCAATGACCTCGGCGCCGGCAGCCAACGCCATCTCGCAGCCGTCAACGACCTCCTGCGTGTTACCGCTGTGGCTGCAGGCGACGACGAGCGACTTCGGCCCCAGGCTCTTGGGGGCCATCAGGCAAAACTCGCGCGCGGTGTAGACCGTCGAGGCAAACGTAGTGGCCTCGCGCTTGAGCAGCTCGTTAGCCGGCATCAGGTCGATCATCGAACCGCCGCAGGCGATCCAAAACACGTTCTCAATCTTGCCCTTGCGCTCGATAATTTCCTGAATCAGATCGTGTGCGTTCACCGTGACGCTCCTCCTTATGTGGCAGCTTTGAACGACAGCAGCTCGTACCTGCTGTCGTTCTATATTGTTCTATTTATAGCACGCAAGCTGTCACCGGTGAAGTCATTTCACCAAATTTGTTCTATGTTGTTCTATTTATGACCGCTAGATGTCGAACACGTAGCGCGAGCCCACGATCTTTTGACGCCCGAGCAGCAGGGGGCGCTCGTCTGCATCGGTAAAGTACGCCTCCATATAGAAGAGCGGCTCGCCGACCGGCACCCCCAGCAGCGGGGCCGTCTGGGCATCCGCCAGCGCAATCTCCACGGTGCAGGGGTCGGACTTGAGCGGCGCGCGGCCCGAATGCTCGGCAACGAGCGCAAAGATCGAGTTATCGGTGAGGTCCTTATCGGCCAGCGTCTGCAGGTAGGGATGGTCGGCCAGCACAAAGGCGTTGTTCTCGAGCATGACGGGCACGCCATCCGCCGTGCGCACGCGCTCGACCACGATGAGCTCGCAGCCGGGTTCCATGCCAAAAAATGCCGCGTCCTCGTGCGTCGCCGCAACCACCGTGCGCGACACCAGGCGCGCTCCGGCCACCATGTCGTTGGCGGCGCAACCCTCGGAAAAGCTCTGGACGTCGCCTTTCTGGACAATCTTGCGCTTGAGCTTGGGAGCGCACACAAAGGTGCCCCTCCCCTGCTGTCGGTGGAGATACCCCGCGCGCGACAGCTCCTCGATGGCACGGCGCACGGTGATGCGCCCCACGCCGTAGGACTTCGCGAGCTCCATCTCGGCAGGAATGCGCGAACCGGCAGGGTACACGCCGCGCGCGATCTCGCCCTTTAGGTCGTCCATGACCTGCTGGTACAGCGGCACGGCGGACGCGCCAGCGCGGCCGGTTTTATCGTCGGTTGCCATCGTTACGCTCCATCCCGTGCATGCTCGGATTCAAACTCTTCAATCGCCGCCATAAACTGCTCGCCAAAGGCGTCGGCCTTTTTCTCGCCAATGCCGTTGACCTGGATAAGCTCGTCGCGCGTCTGCGGGCGCAGGCGGCACAGACCGCGCAGAGCCTTGTCGGAGAAGACCATGTACGGCGCCATCTCCAGCTCGGTCGAGATCTCCTTGCGCAAGGCACGCAGGCGCTCGAACAGCTCGGCATCGTCGCCCACGCGCGGGCGCTGATCCAGCTCAGCCTCCTCGCGCAGCAGATCCACCGCACGGCGGGCGCGAGCCGAGGCCTTGCGCTTGGACGCGCGACGCTTAACGGTAAAGGCGAACGCCTCATCCTCGACCTCGCCGGCACGCGGACCCAGTCCCACGACCGGGTACTGCCCCTGCGAGGTTGCCAAATAACCGCGGCCGCACAGCTGGCCGATGATGTCCTTGATGCGCCCGACCGATTCGCTCGACAGCTCACCGTAGCCGCGGTCCTCGTCCAGATGCATCTGGCGAATGCGCTCGGTGTTGCCGCCGTGGAGCACATCAGCGATCAGCGACTTGCCAAAGCGCATGGGTCGCGTGGCCACATAGCGCACGGCGGCGCGGGCCATATCGGTGACGTCCTCGACCTCGAACTTCGTGAGGCAGTTGCTGCAGTTGCCGCAGCCCTCGGCGTCGTCCGTGGCGGTGCTGCCCGCACCAGCCGCGGCAGCATGCTCGGCCGCGGCCTCGTCGCCAAAGTAGCGCAGCATGTATTCGCGCAGGCAGCCGGTGGTATTGCAGTAGCCCTCCATCTGGCTGAGCAGGCGATATCGATTCTGGAGCGCCCACGCGCGCTGCTCGTCGTCGAGCGCCTCATCGGCAGCATCGCCGCGGTCGATCAAAAAGCGACGCATGCGAAAATCGTTACCGTTCCACAGCAGATGGCAGCTGGCCGGGTCTCCATCGCGGCCGGCTCGACCCGCCTCTTGGTAGTATGCCTCGATGCTCTCGGGCACGTTGTTGTGAATCACGTAGCGCACGTTGGGCTTGTCGATGCCCATGCCAAAGGCGTTGGTGGCAACCATCACCTGGATATCGTCGTCGATAAAGGCGCGCTGGCTTTGGCGACGGGCGTCGTTGCCCATGCCGGCATGGTAGCGACCAACGTGAATGCCGCTGGGGCCCAGCGCCTCGGCAAGCTCGCCGGCGAGCTCATCGACGGTCTTGCGGGTCGAGCAATACACGATGCCGCTCTCGCTCGAATGTGCGATCACATAGTCGCGCACCCACGCGGCCTTGGCCTTGTCGCCCATCTCCTCGCAGCCAAAGTAGAGGTTCTTGCGATCGAAGCCCGTCACCACCGTCGCGGGATTTTGCAGGCCGAGCATCTGCTGAATGTCCGCGCGCACACGCTCAGTCGCCGTAGCGGTAAAGGCCGCCACGATGGGGCGCTGCGGCAGGGAATCGATGAACTCACGAATCTGCAGGTAGGCGGGACGGAAATCCTGGCCCCATTGGCTCACGCAGTGGGCCTCGTCAATGGCCACGAGCGGCACGCCAATGCCGCCGTCCGCCGCGGCCTCCTGCGCAAAGGCCAAAAAGCGTGGCTCGAGCAAGCGCTCGGGCGCCACGTACATAAGCTGGTAGCGGCCCTCGCGCGCCCGCTTGAGCACGGTGTTTTGCTGGGCCGGAGTAAGGCTGGAGTTGAGATAACTGGGGCGCGCACCCGCCGCGAGCAGCGCGCGGGTCTGGTCCTCCATAAGCGACAGCAGCGGACTCACCACAAAGGTGATGCCGGGCAGCATGAGCGCGGGTACCTGGTAGCAAATGGACTTGCCGGCGCCCGTGGGCATAACACCCAGCGCATCGCGACCGGCAAGGATCGCATCGACCATGCGGTCCTGTCCCGGGCGAAACGAGGTGTAGCCAAAATAGGCGCCGAGCGTGTCGAGCGCCGTCTGTTGCATGCTATCGGTCATGGTTTCCTAACGTCCAAGTCATCTGCCGCCGATTATACGCCGCCACGCGGACCGGTGCCGCACGGCTGCCGACCACGACATGGGTAGTCATTGGGGACGTTCTTAAACGACTAGTCAAACAAGAATATCCCTAACGACTACTCATTTAAGTCTGTCCCCAATGAGTGCAATGACTACTCCGCCGCAGGTAGAGGACGGACAGCGAGCGACGTCCAGGGCGAACAAGTTGGCATGAAAAAGGCAAGGCATAGACCTTCTGGTCATGCCTCGCCTTTTGAATGACAAATTGTCGCCCTGGGCGGCGCGCAGCGTCGGCCCGTTACGCGGTTTGGTAAAACCGCGTAACTTACATGACCATAACGTAACGCGATCCCACGTAGTACTGCTTACCCATCAAAACCGGCTCGCCATTGGGGCCGATAAAGCCGGCACGCAGGTTGAGCAGCGGGTCGTGCGGGGCAATGCCCAGCTCGGCGGCCTGCTCGGCGTTGGCGCGAACGGCCTCGACCGTGCGGTAGCCAACCGAGACAATCGGCGTTCCGCCAACACGCTCGACCTCGGCAAAAATCGACTTGTCCTCAAGATCGGCCGTCAACAGCTCACGGTAAGCGTCAAACGGCACAAAAATGTTCTCCTCAAAGATGGGCTCGCCGTCGGCCGTACGCACGCGCTTGATATGCAGCAGCAGCGCATCCTTCCGCAGGCCAAAAAACTCCATCTCGTTTTGGCGCGCCGGAACGATCTGGCGATCGACCACATGCGCGCCGGCCTTCATGCCGTTATCGGCACACAGCGCGGTAAACGTCTGCAGCGTCGAGGCGTGAAACTGGCGATTGATGTGCGGCGTGGAAACAAAGGTGCCGCGGCCCTGCTGCTTAACCAGGTAGCCATCGGAGCAGAGCTCCTCGACGGCGCGGCGCACCGTAATGCGGCTCACCTCGTACTGCTCGGCAAGCTCAAGTTCGGACGGAATACGCTCCTTGGGTGCATAAACACCTTTCTCAATCGCATCCTTGATCTCGTCGTAAATCTGCTGGTAAAGCGGTGCATTTTTGGGCGCAGGCATATCTGATCACTCTTATCAAAATATCGAAATAACTAATACGTATATAACGTCTTTTTATATGTTATCTCAGTTTGATAAAACGATACACCACATACAGCAAATCCTTACTTGCCGTCGTCCTGCTGCAGGCTGTCCTGTTCACTGAGGCGCGCCTGACGACTCGCTATGCGAGCGGGCTTGTCGGGATCGGGAACGGCCGTGGGCATGGGCTCGTCGACATGACCGCCCCACCAGCCGCCCACAAAGTTGAGCGTGTGGAACACATTGATCACGGCGCCGGGATCAATGTCGCACACTAGCTTGATAATGTCCTGGCTCTCGTAGGTCGAGACAACGGTGTGCAGCAGGTACATCTTTTCACGGCTGTATCCGCCGATGACCTCGGCGCAGCTAATACCATGCTGAAAATGGTCAACATAGGCGGTCATGACCTCATCGGCCTTGCGCGTTGTGATCTGCAGCGTCACACGGTCGTAGCGATGATAGAAGCTGTCGATGGTCTTGGTCGAAATAAACTGGAACACGATGGAGTACGCCGCGTTGTCCCAGCCAAACATAAAGCCAAAGATCGCCAGGATAAAGCAGTTGAAACCAAAGATGACACCCCAGATGGTCTTGCCCGTGTGGTTGGAGACCCACAGCGCGATAAAGTCGGTGCCGCCGGTTGATGCACCGGACTTGAGCGCGATGGCAGCACCCAGACCCGAGACCACGCCACCAAAAATGATGAGCATGATCTTGTCGCCCAAAAACGGGGCGAAATGAAAGATGTTGAGGAACAGCGACGAGAGCATGACCTGCATCATCGAGAAGATGACGAAACGCTTGCTAATGCCGCTCCAGCATAGGAGCGCCACGGGGATGTTGAGCGCGAGCATGCCGAGCGAGATGTCGATATGAACGCCGCCAAGCGAGGTAACGCGATCGAGCAGGACCGCGACGCCTGTGAGACCGCTCGGAAGCAGATCGGCGGGCTGAATGAACGCCTGGATCAGAAATGTCTGGAGAACGGCTGATATGGTGACCGCCACAGCGGTAATAGCGCGGCGAACGATGGTAAGGCGGCCGAGCACGAGCACGCGGTCCGTGAGCTGATCGATGGCGTTCGCCACGTAGGCTCCCTTCGAAGGCAGATGTAGTTGTGGGGCATGTCGGCGATTGTAGCATGGAGCGACAGAGGGCGCCTCAATTCACCCTCTCTCGACAACCAAAACGGGACCGGTAACCCCACAACCAAAGGCCCAAATTCTAAGTGAGTAGACTTTTCGCGACCTCCCGAGCACAGCCAATAACAGCCACCTCTGTGACCTGCGGTTTTACTAAGTCAGAAACGCTTTGTGCCCGGCCTGCGCCAAAAAGTCTACTCACTTAGCCCGAATCGAAGCCAAACGGATCTAAATTGATGCCAAATTAAGCCAATCTGCAGCAAATGACGCGTGAACCAGTGCTTCTCGCGGTGGATTGACACTACAGAGCGGCCAAAATGTCGGTCAGGTTGTCGATGACGACGTCGGCGGCGGACTGGTCCAGGTTGACGCCCTCATGCGGACGCAGTGCCAGGACGCGGGCGCCGGAGCGCTTGCCAGCCTCGATGCCCAACGGCGAGTCCTCGATAACCAGGCACTCGGCGGGGTCAACTCCCAGCGTCTCCATGGCACGCAGGTAGATCTCGGGGTCGGGCTTAAACGCACTGCACTCGTGACCGCTGATGGTGTAGTCCAGCACGTCGGCGATACCGGCAATCTCAACCAGCTCGTCGATGAGCTCGCGGTAGGACGAGCTCGCGATGGCACACTTCACGCCGCGTTCGTGCAGTTCGCGCATCACCGGCTCCGTCTGCTCGTTGAGCAGCTCGGCATACGGAACGGGGTGGACCGGGCTGTAGACCTGCTTGTACTCCACACGCAGGCGCTCGCGCAGCTCGACATCGTCGGGCACCAGCGCCTCCCAAATGGCAGGCTCGTTAGACCCCGAAAGATCGGGAATCTCGTCAAAGTGGAAGCCCTTCTCCTCCATAAACGCCACGCGGCGACGGTTGTAGAACCACTCGGTATCGACCAGCACGCCGTCCATATCAAACAGCACTGCCTTGATCATACGCATCTCCTCCCACCTGCCAAAAAGAGACAGGTTTATTTTGGTAGGTTTTATCTGGGGTTTTGCGGCGCAACGAACACGCCCTCCCAAAACAGAAAAGGGGACGGGGTGTAAACCCCATCCCCTCTCAATCAACCCGTAAGGTCTACTTACTTGTGATTAGTAGGAAAGCTTCCACATGTAGCGACGCATGGTCAGCGGGTGCTGACGGGCCTCGGCGATCTGGTTGCCGTACTCGCGCATAACGGCGAGGTGCAGCAGCGGGTTGAAGTAGGTGACGACGCTCGCCGGCACGGCGTCAGCCAGGCCGTAGTCCTTGGAGTCGATCAGAGCGACCTTGGCGCCCATGCGCTTAAGGAAGGTGAGGGCGCGGGCGTCCATCGGACGGGTGGCACCATCGGACATGAAGAAGACGTAGGGCTTACCCTCGGTGGAAACCTCGAACGGGCCGTGGAAGTACTCGCCGGTGTTGTAGGCGGCGGCGTCGATCCACTGCATCTCGGTGAACAGGAAGGCGGCGTGAGAATAAGCCATCTTCTCGGAGGCACCAGAGGCCATGAAGTAGATCATCTTGTCGTCCTTGAAGTCCTGGGCGAACTGCTTGGCGAGGCCCTTGGCGGACTGAGCGGCGTTCTCGCAGAGCTCGAAGACGTTGGTGAGGCCGGTGATCATGTCCTCGTAGTGGTCATAGCCCTCGGTCTGCTGAAGGATCTCGAGAGCAAGAGCGATGGCGTAGCCAGGCTTCTCGCACTTGGCAGCGTAGTTGGCATGGAAGCCGTGAACGATGACGTGGTCGGCGTCGACGGTCAGAGCGGAGCCGGCCTTGTTGGTGAGGGAGACGACCGGGCAGTTGTGCTTCTTGGCGGTCTTGTTGGCCTCGACGGTCTCGGGCGTGGAGCCACCGAGGGAGCAGGTGATCACGAAGGTGTGCTCGTTGACCCAGGAAGGCGTGTCGTAGTTGAACTCGTTAGCGGTGAAAATCTGAACGTTCAGCTTGTCCGTGTTGTTGGCCAGGAAGTACTTGGCAGGGTAAAGGTCGGACATGGAAGCACCGCAGCCGACGAAGGCGACGCTGTGGATCTCGTGGTTGGACAGGACGTCAGCGACGATCTGCTTAGGGAGGTTAAGGTCGATCTCGTACATCTGACACATTCCTTTCGATTTTTTGCGGCGCCACATTGCCGGGCGCTCGCAGGGTTACCGTGGTTTGGACCGAGTCGCCGGCCCGTTGAGGATGTGTCAAAGGAACTGTCCCTTTGACACATCTAGGGATGGAAGCCTGCCTGGGGTATGGGATGCCAGGCAGGCCCCCGGGGGAAAGCGGTTAGGCGCTTGGTCGCGACTAGGCCAGGATGCCGGCCGCGGAGAGGGCGATGCCGCCCACGATGGCGATCACGAGAAGCCAACCGGTGTTGACGTTCTTCTTGATGAGCCAGTACATAAGGCCAGTGAGGCCGAGGGAGATCATCTGGGGCATCATACCGTCCAGGATGTCCTGGATAACGACGGTGCCCTCAGCGAACTGCAGCGGGGTGGTGGCGCCGATCAGCGTAGCGATCATGCCGCCCACGGACATAAGACCTACGATGCCGCAGACATACATGAGCTTTTCCATGAGGTCGCCGCCCTGAAGCTTGCTCAGGTACTCGTGGCCGCCCTGATAGCCCATCTTGGCTGCGAACCAAGTGATCAGCACAGAGGGGACGATGGAGATGAGCATGGCCAGGATCGGGCCCATGATGGAGCCCTGCTGAGCCAGCTGAACGCCCAGGCCAAAGGCGATAACGCGGATGGTGCCCTGGAAGAGGGAGTCACCGATGCCGGAAAGCGGACCCATGAGGGAGGTCTTGACCGCGTTGATCGAATCGGGATCGAAGTTCTCGGGATCCTTGGCGTACTCCTCCTCCATGGAGGCGGCGAGACCTAGGACAAAAGCGCTCGTCTGCGGGGTGCAGTTGTAGAACGCCATGTGACGGTGGTAAGCCTCTTTCTTAGCAGCGAGCTGCTTGGGGTCGGACTCGTCCGGATAGAGGCGGTCGAGCGTAGGAACCATGCCGTAGAGGAAGCCCATGTTCATCTGACGCTCGTAGTTCCAAGAGGCCTGGATGGCCCAGGAGCGCCAGAAGAACTGGCTGACCTTCTTGTTCAGGGACACGTCCTTGGTTGCGGTTGCCATAGTGTGTTCCTCCTTAGTCTTCGTCGTCTTCGAGCGGATCGTAGTCGGAATCGACACCGGCGGTTGCATGGGAGCCATTGAACTTGAAGCCCATGAAGACGATAGCCAGGCACACACCGATCAGAGCGACCGCGATGACGGACAGGTTGAGGTAGGCGGCGAGCAGGAAACCGATGAACAGGAACGGGGTCATACCCTTCTTGATCATCATGGTGAGCAGCAGAGCCAGACCGTAGGCGGTCATGATCTTGGTCGAAACGTTCAGACCAACGGACAGCCACTCGGGAACCATGTTGACGATGGCCTGAACCAGGTCGGTGCCAACAAAGACGGCCAGGAAGATCGGCAGGAAGTACATGATGGCGTACAGACCGGAGCCGGCGCAGATGTGCATACGGTAGGCGGTCTTGAAGTTACCGTTATCGATCGCGCTATCGGCCACATGGGTGAGGGCGGCGATGATGGAACGGAACACGATGCCGAGGAGCTGACCCAGGACGGCGACCGGGATGGCGATCGTCATGGCGGTCTCAGCAGAAGCATCGGTCAGGCACGCGAAGGCAGCTGCCACGATGCCGCCCAGGACCATATCGGGCGGAACGGCGGCGCCGACCTGCACCAGGCCCATGGACACGAGCTCGACGGCGGCACCGACGGCAAGGCCGGTGGGCACATCGCCCAGCAGCAGACCGACGAGCGTAGCGCCAACGAGGGGCTGCTCGAAGTTAAGACGACCGAGCAGGCGGGAGTCCCACATGCAGAACACGCCGACGAGGCCGACGAGCACCGCACTGATGAACGTATTCATACCCTTCTCCTTTCAGTCAGGCAAAAGCCTGGTTGATTACAGCTTGGCGTCGATGTCGACGCTCTGATACGTAGGGGTCTGCTGGACGTAGAGCTTGATGCCCATGTCGAGCAGCTGGTTGACGTCGGCCTTCTGGGTGGCGTCGAGGAAGACGGAGCTGTCCTTGCCGCCGATCTGATCGGCACCGTCGTGGTTGGCGGTGGCGCCCAGGTTGATGGCGTCGAGCTTGTAGCCCTGGCAGAACTGCAGCATCTCGGCCGTGTTGCCAAAGACGAACATGACGCGCTCGCCGAGGGTGTTGAGCTTGTCCATCTTGGCGAGGGCACGCTCGACGGTAAAGACGTTCAGGCGCACGCCCTGGGGCTTGGCAAGCTTGAGAGCGCCCTTCTTGATGTCATCGTTGGCGGCAGCGTTGTCGACGACGATGATGCGCTCGGCCTGGACCTTGGTGGTCCAGGTAAAGACGACCTGGCCGTGCAGCAGACGGTAGTCAAGACGCGCGAGGACAATCTTGGCGGGACCGGAGCTGTGACGGGACGCCTTGGCCTTCTTGGCGGGAGCCGCGGCGACCTCGACCGGTGCGTTGGGGTTGGTCAGACCGGTGCGGGCCTCGTTGATGAGGGCCGCGAGCTCGGCGCCCTTGACGGGGACGGGGCTCATAGCGAGCGTGAGCGCCAGCGGGATGTTGAAACCGCTGACAACCGTGAACTTCGTGCCGTTCTTGGAAAGCTCGACCATGCTGTTGTTGACCGAGCTGCCGAGCATATCGGTCAGCACATAGACGGTGTCGTCCGCGTTGAACGTGGCGATCATGGCGTCCACCTTATTGGTGATGGGCTCCTTGTCGTCACGAGCAAGCGACACGACGTGGACGTTCGACACGTCGCCGAGAACCATCTCGAGCGTGTCTTTGGCGCCTGCGGCCAGGCCGCCATGAGATGCGAGAATGATCTGATTCATCTTGCCTCCTCCTTTTCGTTATGGTCATTATAACGTCTTATACGTTGCTTATATTGCTAATTAGTATAAAGACCGTTCGCGGGTGAAAATCGACCGTTGACGGGTTTAACGTACTTGAAACGTTGGGGCTGGGCAGGCCGGCACTGGCGGGATAACCCCAAGTCGGACCCTGCGCGCAATCCCTTATCGCACGAAGTACCAGGGGCTTTCCTGCACGGTGGGCTCCAGCGCGATGCCGGTGCGTTCCTTAAACAGATCCATGTCCTGCGATTTCTCCGTCCACCACGCGTTGGGCTTAAAGGTCATGCTCTCAATGACATGGCCGACAAACACACTGTTGCGCAGCTTGGAAAAGTCGGTGTTCATAATCACGATGGACGCGAGCACCAAAACGATGCCCAGAACTTTGATCGCGCCGGCGGGCTCGGCGTAGACACCAATGCCCAGCAGCACGGTGACGACCGTCTCGAATGACATTACGACGGGAACTTTCGACGTCTCGAGCCCCATGGACAGACCCTGCATATATAAGACATAGGCCACGGCTGTGGGGATGAGTCCAAAGCCAAGGAACAGCAGCAGCAGCTGTGGCGACATTGCCGCGGCGACATCTGGCCACGGAGCCGCGATAGCCGCCATAACCGCACCGCCAAAAACAAGGCCCCAAAACGTGACAGCCAGCGGGTGGACCGTCTTGGTTGCTATCCGGCTAAACACCGCGAGCGACGCGCCACAAAAGCCCGCAATCACGCCCGACGTGACGCCCCAAACCGAAAAATGAAAACCGGAAAGGTCGCCATCGGTCACTGCAAGCACACAGCCACCGATGTTAAAAGCGATGGCAACGAGCTTGTTGGGAGTCACATCCTCGCGATAAAGTACGCGGCCGAGCATGACGCCAAACACCGGCGAGGTGTAGAGCAGCACCGAGGCCGTGGACATGCCCACCTCGCCCATGCACTCGTAATAAAGCGTGTTAGCGGTGGCGAGGCCGATAATGCCAAGAAGCGCACAAGGAACAAGCTCTTTAGGACTTGCCTTGAACAGTGCCAGGGGACCCGATGCCTTTCCCTCACGAGCACCTCCCTGGCAACCCATGAATGCCAAGACCGGAGCCATTAAGACGGCACCCGACAACAAGCGAAAGGCAGCCATACTCTGGGACGTAACGCCCATGGCCGAGATGCCGTTTACAAAGATTCCGATGCTGCCCCACATAAGCGCGGCGATCAGCACCAGCACATAGCCCAGATTGCTTTTCTTCAACGCAGCCTCCTCAGTATTATTTCCAATATGTTTCATGCTACGTTATAGTCGTTATATACATTTTTCAAGGCACAAATCGGCGAATGGGAAAATCTCTCGACACAAGGAGTGTCCCCAACTGCCGGCATAGACGATATGAGCAGGACATAAAAACATTGAGAGCCCCTGCTGCATGAAAGGCCGCGGATTAGGCCGACAATGGTGAGTGTCTAATTCAGCCGCGGCGGCCACGCCGCATTCATGGAAGGGGCTCCCATGCTCGATACTACCACCTTCGTCGGCCTCGACGTCCACGCCCGCTCGATAAAGGCCGTCTCCCTCGACGTCATGACCGGGGAGGTGCGCGCCGCGACCTTCGGCTACGACGCCGGCGCCGTCGCGGAGTGGGTCCGCTCCGTGGACCCCGGGGCCAGGTGCGTGTACGAGTCCGGGGTCACGGGCTTCGACCTGCAGAAGAGGCTCTCCGGCCTGGGGGTCGACTGCGTGGTCGGCGCCGTCTCGAAGATGATCAAGCCCAGCGCGGACAGGCGCAGGAAGAACGACCGCAACGACGCCGAGTTCCTCGCCCGCATGCTGTCGGTCGGCAACGTGGTCGAGGTGTGGGTCCCCGACGACGAGTGCGAGGCCGCCCGCGACCTGACCAGGGCGCTCGAGGACGCGAGGGACGACACTCTCGCGCTCGAAGCAGCGGCTCTCCAAGTTCCTGCTAAGGCACGGGCTCGTCTTCGACGAGAGGACGCCCACCGGCCGCAGGAAGGGCAACTGGACCCGGGCGCACTGGTCCTGGATCGAGTCGATTAGGTTCGCGGAGGGGGCCGACAACGACGCGCTCGCCTACTACGTCGACGCGGTCAGGCGGGCGGCGGAGGAGAAGGCGAGGCTCGAGGGGCTCGTCGAGGCCGAGGCCCGCAAGCCCAGGTGGCGGAAGAGGGTCGACTCCCTGCGCTGCCTCAAGGGCGTCGACACCGCTTCCGCCGCCGACCTCGTGTTCGAGGCCGGCGAGTTCTCCAGGTTCAGGAACGCCCGCTCGTTCGCCGCGTGGGTCGGCCTGACGCCCTCCGAGCACTCCAGCGGGGAGAGCGACCGCAGGGGCGCGATCACCAAGGCCGGCAACAAGCACCTGAGGAAGACGCTGGTCGAAGCCGCGTGGCACTACCTGACGTGCTCGGGGCGGCCGAAGGACCTCGCCAAGGGCCAGGCCCCGGACCGGGGCGCCCGGAGGCATGCCGCCAAGGGCGTGCGGAGGCTGGTCGAGAGGCGGGAGGCGCTGCTCGCGCGCGGGGTCCACGGCAACAAGGCGAACGTCGCCACGGCGCGCGAGCTCGCCTGCTGGGTGTGGGCGGTCGGCCTCATGGCCGAGGAGGCGTAGGGGGCGGTCCCCCGCACATAAGCCAGTCACCCCGGAAGCGGTTCGATCCGAAGCCGTTGAGGCGAACCTCAGGTCCCTTTTCTGCGAGCGCCCAGGGCGCCACACGCGTGCACAGACTGTCGGTTCGACGTAGAAGCCTCAGCCGTAGCAACGGATTGCCCAGCGAGAGATCGCCACGGGCGGATATTAAACTGCAAAGACGAGCGTCGGTAAGACACGCCGAGGTCGCCGCGGACGGGTTGATATAGGGAGAGGGCCTGACCCCATATCGTTGGGGCCAGGCCCGATTTTGCCTCTTGACAATGTCCTGCTCATATTAAAAGGAACGTCCCTAACTGCCGGCAGAAAGGGAACGTCCCCAAGTGCCGCTCTAGCAGTTGCGGTGAAATAGTTCTCAACAGAGGCTTCACACTCCCAAACAGGAACTATTCCACCGCAACTCATGAGGGGTATTGGGCTGTTAGGCCGCTCTATCCCTTAGTAATCCAGCTTCCACATGTAACGGCGCGTCATGTAGTCCTTGTGGGTGACGGCGGAGAGCGCACGCATGTAGACGTTGTTGAGGATCGGGGCAAAGATCAGGTGGTTGAAGTACTCGCTCACGCTGTCCTTGATGTCGTTGAGGCCGAGCTCCTTGGCGTCGAGCTGGTAGACGCGCTCGCCACCGTACTGGTTGACGAAGCGGATGCCGCGCTCGTCATTGCAGCGGCTGCGGCCGACGCTGATGAGCTGGAACAGCGAGGTGCGCTTGTCCAGAATCTCGAAGGGGCCGTGGAAGAAGTCGCAGGTGTTGATGGTGCAGGAGTCGATCTGCAGCATCTCCTGCACGTTGCAGATGCTAAAGACGTAGGCGGCACCAAAGAGCGGGCCCTGGGCCATGACGTTGATGCAGGGCTTGTCGGCGTTCTGCTCGGCCCACTTAGCAGCGAGCGGACGGGTGTACTCGACGGCCTTGCGATAGATGGGGTCGACCAAGTCGAACGCGGCCATAGCGGTCTCGTACTCGGCATAGCCCTCGGTCTGCTGCGTGAGCTCCATGGCGATCATGGTCACGACGGCGGAGTTGGTGCGGCCCATGCAAGACTCGTCAACGGCCAAGCTGTCGTACTGGATCTTGTAGTCGCAGACCTCGGTGAGGCCGGACTCGTCAACATAGATGGCGATGGTGCTGGCGCCGTGGTCCTTGGCGACCTGGGCGGCGACGATGGTCTCCTTGGTGCCGCGCATGGACACGACGACGGCCAGGGTGTTCTCGTTGACGTAGGCAGGGGTTGCGTGCACGAACTCGTTGCTGGTGTAGCTGGAGCTCACGACCTGCGTAGCCTCGTGCTCCATAAAGTACTGAGCAGGATAGTTACCACCGTTAGATCCGCCGGCGCCGATCCACACAACGCGCTTGATGCCGCCCTTGTCTGCCTTGTCAGCCAAAACCTGGGAGACGACATCCTTAACCTGTTCCTGAGTAGTCATCGTGCATCAGCCTTTCTTCTCGTTTGATGCTCTTGATGGCATACAAGTTACATACATGTTTTGGTTATGTCGACTAGTTGTATGCTATATTTGTCTTAGATATTTTGCTGGTAAAGTTTTCGGCAATCCATTATCAGCGGTTTTGTTGTCATGTTGGATACATGCTTGGTTCAGTAAGCATACAGGTTAGATACAGGTTGTTCGCATGAGCACTTCGTCGAAAAAGAACTTGGCCCAATACGAGCGTCTGGCGGGTACGCTGCGTGACCGCATCGCCGCCGGCATCTACGCGTGCGGAGACAAGCTGCCGTCTGAGATGGAGCTCATGGACGAATCGGGGCTGTCGCGCAGTACCGTGCGCCACGCGCTTAAGGTGTTAGTTGACGAGGGCCTGATTCGAACCGAGCGCGGGCGCGGCGCCTTTGTGGCCGACACGCCGGCGCTCCACGAGAACAACCTGGTGTTTTCGAGCTATACCAAGCAGGTCGAAGGCCAGGGTATGAAGCCCACCACGCGCACGGTGGACTCGGGCTTTGCCAAAGCAATGGGCAGCGTGGCCAAGTTCTTTGACGCTAGCGTGGGCAGCAAGCTTGTCAAACTTGTCCGCCTGCGTTACCTGGACGATGCGCCGCTGTGCCTGGAGACCACCTATTTGCCGCCAAGCTTTGGGTCGCTCATCGATCGCGATATCAACGGTTCGCTCTACGCCACGCTGCGCCAGGAATTCCATCGCGCGCCGGCACAGGGGCACAAGACCTTTGAGGTGTGCTACGCCTCGCAAAACGAGGCATTTTTGCTCAACGTTGAGCGCGGGCAGGCGCTGATCCTGATCACCGACTACGTCTACGACACCGACGGTCGCCCGCTCCATGTCTCCAAGCGCATCCAACGTACCGACCGCGCCAAATACACCGAGCCCATCGGCTAGCGCACCAAACGAGGCAAAATGTACCTAATAAACGTTTTACCTGCGGTTTTTATTAAATCTCAAGCCGGCATGGCGCAAATGCCAACATCGCCTGGCAACACTCGCCGCCCAAGCTCAACTGTTCCTGCCCAAAATATCCAGCACCGTAAATCTAAGTGAGTAGACTTTTCGCGAGCTGCCGAGCACATTCAAAACAGCCACCTCCGTGACCTGCGGTTTTACTAAGGCAGATACGCTTTGTGCTCGGCCTGCGCCAAAAAAGTCTACTCACTTAGCCCGCAAGGCGTCCCGAGGGGACAATCCAGGTCAAAATAGCGTACAAACGCCACGCTACTTGCGGCGATTTGATACCACAAGACAGCCAAAAACCTGCCAAAATAAACCTGTCCCTAAATGGCAGGTTTGGGGAGGTCGGGGAACCAGGTTGGCTTGGGTTGGTTGGGTATGCGCTCGGCTAGGACCAGCTCCATCCAACACATGTCGTACCAGCGACCGAACTTTTGAGCGCAACGGTCGAAGGCACCCACCAGGCGATACCCCATATGGGCATGGAAATCCTGGCTGTTGTGCGTCAGGTACTCGTCGTCCTTATCGTGCGGCACGGCAATGAGCGCGCACATGTTGGTGATGCCCATCGCGACCAGGCATTGCTTGAGCGCATCGTGCAGCTTGCGGCCCAGCCCGCCGTGGCGCACGTCGCGCGCCAGGTAGATCGACGTCTCGACCGACCAGTCGTAGGCCTCGCGGCTGTTAAGCGGACTCACATAGGCATAGCCTACCGGACGCCCGTCCAGCTCCATCACCAGGTACGGATAGCGCTTGAGCGTGCGCTCGATGCGCCCGGCGAACTCCTCAACGCTCGGCACCTCGTATTCGCAGGTTATCGCCGTCTCGCGCACATACGGCTCGTAAATGGCAAGCAACGCCGGCGCATCATCGGGCGTCGCCAGGCGAATCGTCGGCTTGGACATCTCGGTCATACAACCCTTCTCCCTCAAAAACAAAGGCCGCCTTGCGCCAAACCCAGCGCAAGGCGGCCCCTCGTCATTACATCAGGCTACAGGACAGCCGCCAACGCGTCGATGTCCTCCTGCGTCGTGGCCCAGCTGGTGCAAAAGCGCACCACCGTGTGGGTCTCGTCGTACTTTTCCCAATACTCGATCGAGGCATGCTCGCGAATGCGGGCCATGTCCTCGTTGGGCAAAATCACAAACTGCTGGTTGGTGGGCGTCTCCAAGAAGAACTGGTAACCGCGCCCGTGCAACACACGACGCAGCGCCTGCGCGGTCTCGATCGCCTGGCGACCGATCTCAAAATACAGGCCGTCGGTAAAGAGCGCCTCAAACTGCACACCCGTCAGGCGGCCTTTGGCGAGCAGTGCGCCATGCTGCTTAATACGCGGAATGGGATGCGCCGGAGCGTGCATGCCGCAAAACACCACGGCCTCGCCGCACAGAGCGCCGCACTTGGTGCCACCGATGTAGAACACGTCGCACAGCTGCGCCAGCTCGGGCAGGGTAATGTCGCACCCATCGGCCGCCAGCGCATAGGCCAAGCGCGCACCATCCACAAACAGCGGAATCTGGCGCTTCTGGCACACCGCATGAATCGCCGCGAGCTCGGCCTTGGAGTACAGCGTGCCGTACTCGGTCGACATGCTCACATACACGGCGCCCGGAAACACCGTGTGTTCGTAGCTCTCGTTTTCGTAGAACACCTGGATATAGTTCTCGAGATCCTCGGCATGCATCTTGCCCTCGTAGCCGGGGATGGTGAGCACCTTGTGGCCGCCAAACTCGATGGCACCCGCCTCGTGGCAGGCGACATGGCCGGTCTCGGCGGCAACAACGCCCTCGTAGGGCGCAAGCAGCATGTCAATCACCGTCGCGTTGGCCTGTGTGCCGCCCACCAGGAAAAATACATCGGCATCAGGAGCCTGGCAGGCCTCACGGATAAGCTGCTTGGCACGCTCGGTGTGTGCATCGGTACCGTAGCCGGGCTGCGGCTCCATATTGGTGTCGACGAGCGCCTGCAGCACTGCCGGATGTGCGCCGTGGGAATAGTCATTGTTGAACGCGAGCATGATAATCCTCTCTAGCCGGGCACGAGCCCGATGATTCAGATGGGGCTATTGTACGCCGCCCGGATAGGCAATGCGCGCGGCAAGGCACTCAAGCGCCAGCACCAGGGCAAAGCCGCAGCTCACGTCACTCAAAAAGTGCGCGCCGATCACGATGCGACCAAAGGCGACGAGCGCCGCGACCACAGCCGCCGCCCAAAAGATCACGCGGCGACGCGAAGGTTTTTCCTTAAAGGCTGCCGCGGGAAGCCCGGCGAGCATAAGGCCGATCGCCGCATGCGCGGTGTGCCCGCTCGCGAACGACTTGAACCCGTCCTTGATCACGCCGGCGGCGATATAGGTCCACTTGTCGGGATTGCCGATTACCCACCACGGCTGAAAATTGAGCCCCGGCGTGACCTCGATCACGCGCATGCGCGGGCGCGACCACAGCGGCTTGACGATCACGTTGAGGATAATGGCCTGAGCGACCCACACGGCAAGTACCATCAACGCCCAGCGCGTGAGCTCGTCGGGCGCGGTGTCGCGCGTAAGGCGATAGGCAATAACGTTAACCGCAATGACCAGCACAAACGTCAGCACCAGCTGAAACGCGATGAGCTTGCCGCCGACGCGCAGCGATCCGATAATCTCGTAGCCGACCAGACCCACGTTGATCAAAACGCCCAGCGCAGCGAGCCATTTGCTCCCCCTGGAATCGGGGCGTGCCGAGCGCACGAGCATAACGCCTGCGATGCTCGCCGTCAGCTCGAACGGCAGCTCGCCGGCCGCCTCGACAAAGCGACCGTACATGCTGCCGATGTTGAACAGCGCGCTCGAAATCTGATAGTCGAAGAAACTGCCCACGCCCAGACAAAGACACAGGACAACCGCGATAATGGCGACGTCTTTCTTATAGATGTATCCGAACATGCTTTCCTTTCGATGGAACCAGAGTGCCCAAATGGGGCGTTTGCAGCGTCGACCCGTTAGTCGTCGTCGCTCGCACCCAACTGCTGCAACAGCATGAGTGCCGCGGCCACGGGGCCGGTACCGTCGTTGGCGTCGAGACCGCGACCCAGGCCGCTGCCCGCGCCGGCGCCCGCCTTGTAGGGCACCGACAGTTTGCGGCTCTTGGGGAAGCTCACCGCGCCATAGCGGGTCTTTAGCTCAAAGGCCACCTTCTTGGGCACGTCGACGCCCAAAAACGTGATGCGACCGCCGCTGAGCGTGACGCTCTCGAGCCCCAGGCGCTCGCCGCGAATGCGGATTCGTGCGCGATTGAACAGGTTGAGTCCTGCCAACGGCAGCTCGCCATGCGCGGCCTCGGTCTCTTCCTGCACCTCATCGATGCTCTCCAGGTCCTCGGCCGCTGCGAGCCTGCGGTACACGAGCACGCGCTGATCCACCGCCGGCAGGTACTCCTCGGACAAGAAGTAGTCGGCCGGCAGGTTAATGCCCACGCTTGCCGCCTCCACGCCGGCATCGTCATCGCCGCGCGCCTCGGCTACCGCCTGGCCCAGCATCTGCGTAAACAGGTCAAAGCCCACGCTCGACAGGTTGCCGTGCTGCTCGGCGCCCATAAGCGAGCCGGCACCACGGATCTCCAGGTCGCGCATGGCGATGCGCATGCCGCTGCCCAGGTCCTGGAACTCGGAAAGTGCGGTCAGGCGCGCTGTCGCCTCCTCGGTGAGTGGTAGCTCGCCCGGGAACATAAAGTACGCGTAGGCCTGCGTGGAAGAACGGCCCACACGGCCCTTGAGCTGGTAGAGCTGCGCCAGGCCCAGACGCTGCGAATCCTCGATGATCAGCGTGTTGGCGGTCGCGTTGTCGATGCCGCTCTCCACGATGGTCGTGGCGATGAGCACGTCGATCTTTTTGGTCGCAAACTCGATCATCACGTCCTCGACCTCGCGCGGGCTCATCTTGCCGTGCGCCACGCCCACGCGCGCCTCGGGCGCGGCCTCGTGCACGCGCGCCACGGCGTCGTCGATGGTCTTGACGCGGTTGGACACGTAATACACCTGACCGCCGCGGCCCACCTCCAGGCGAATCGCCGCGCTCACCACATCGGGGTCGTACTCCCCCACGTGCACGATCACGGGACGACGCCCAGTCGGCGGCGTCGTGATCAGGCTCATGTCGCGCACGCCGCTCGTGGCCATCTGCATGGTTCGCGGAATAGGCGTTGCCGAAAGCGTGAGCACGTCAATCTGCTCGCGCAGGTTCTTGAGCTGCTCCTTGTGCTGCACGCCAAAGCGCTGCTCCTCGTCGATGATCACCAGGCCCAGGTTCTTGGGGTTCACGTCGGCCGAAAGCAGACGATGCGTGCCGATGAGCACGTCGATCGTGCCCTCGGCAAACGCCTTGAGCGCGCGCTTTTGCTGCGCCGGGGTGCGGAAGCGGCTGAGCACTTCGACCTCGAGGCCAAACGGGGCAAAGCGCTCAAAGAACGTCTCGTAGTGCTGCTGGGCCAGAATGGTCGTGGGGCAGAGCACCATGACTTGGCGGCCGGAGTCCACGCACTTAAACGCCGCGCGCAGGGCAACCTCGGTCTTGCCAAAACCCACGTCGCCGCACAGCAGGCGGTCCATGGGCTTGGGTGCCTCCATATCGGCCTTAATGTCGGCGATGGCCTCCAGCTGGTCGCGCGTCTCGTCGTAAGGAAAGCTCTCCTCCATCTCGATCTGCTCGGGCGTGTCAGGCGGGCAGGCGATACCCGCGATTGATGAGCGGCGCGTATACAGGTCGACCAGGTCAAACGCCAGCTTTTTGGCGTTCTTGCGCGCCTTGTTGGTGGCGCGCGTCCAGTCGGCTGTGTTGAGCCTGGTCAGGCGCGGTTTGTCGCCGTCGGGGCCAACATAGCGCGTGATGCGGTCGACCTGCTCGAGCGGCACGTAGAGCTTGTCGCCGTCGGCATATTCCAGCAAAAAGTAGTCGCGCTCTTTGCCGCCCACTTCCTGACGCGCAATCTCGCTAAAGAGTGCGATGCCGTGAGTGGCGTGCACCACGTAGTCGCCCGGCTTAAACGGGAAGGTGATCTGCGTAATGTCCACCTTGCGGCGGCTGCGCGCGCGGTTGGCATCCATACGGGCGTTGAGGTCGGCGATCGAGAACACGGCCAGGTTGGCATCGGGCACCACCACGCCCTGCGGCAGGGCGGCATCGACAAAGGTCACGCGCCCGCGCGAGATGGTGGGCACGGCGGCACCGGCGGCAGCCTGGGCCGCGCCCGCCTCGAGCGAGCGGGCGTTGAGTGCGTCGGCCTTACGCTCGCGAATGGAAGCGTGGGCCTCCTGGCGTGCGGCACGGTCGGCGGAATCCGCCGCTGCCACGCGCACGCGGTCGCCGATAGCGCCGGCATTTTCGGGCGCCGCGGTCAGCGATTCCTCAAAGGTAATGCCCTCGTCGCCAAAGGTGAGCTCCATCGACTCACGCGCGCCGCGGTCGGGAATGGCAAACACGCAGGCATAGCGCTTGCCCACGACCTCCTGGATGCGCGTCATAAAACGGTTGTCCGAGCCTGCGATGGCAGGCTGCTCAATCTTGAGCTCGGCCGTCACCGCGCCGCCGGCACGAATGAGGCTTACGTAGTTCAGGCGCTGCTGGGCACCAAAATCGAGCTGTTGAGCGCGCACGTACAGACCGTCCAGGCGGTCAATCCCCGCCTCGCCGGCACGGGCCTCGATATCCTCGTAGGCACGCAGGCAGTCGTCGAACAGCGAGCGCGGCTCGGACAGAACCACGAGTGCCTTGCCGCTCACGTGCGCCAACGGGCTTACGGTCTGGCCGTACATCACCGGCAAAAAGCGGTCGAGCTCGGGCGTGACGATACGCGCATCCACCATCTCGAGCAGCGCCGCCAGTTTGCTGTCGTCCTGACTGGCGCGATAGAGCGCCACGTGCATGTTGTGGACGGCATCGTCGGTAAGCGCCAGCTCACGGCAGGGGAAGATCTCGATGCTGTCCTCGTTGCCGATGGTTTGGCCCGTGGAGCTCACCATGCGGCGGATGCGGTCGATCTCGTCGCCAAAAAACTCAATGCGCACGGGCGCCTTTTCCTGTGCGGGAAACACCTCGACGGTGTCGCCGTGCACGCGGAACAGACCGGGCGCGTCGGCGGCGCCGGCATTGGTGTAGCCCATGCCCACCAGGCGCTGCGGCACCTCGTCGAAGGGAATCTCCTCGCCCACCGCAAAGGTGGTGGACTCCCAATAGCGGCTCTCGACCGGCGGCACGCAACGCAGTAGCGCGCGGGCCGAGGCGACCATGATGCAGTTATCGCCGCGCACGATGCGCCCTAAAGCCTCGCAGCGTTGGGCCACCTCGGCGTCGTCGGGCGCCTGCTCACGCCATGGATAGTCTTTGCGCTCGGGAAAGCGGCACACATGCGCCAGACCCACATAGGCGGCCAGGCTGCGCGCGGCGCGATCGGCCGCGTCCTCGCCGCTCACGATGTAGACCGTGGGACGCGGACGGCGCGCAAACTGAGCTGCCGCCATGAGCGTGCGGCCCGACTGCGACACGGCCAGCGTCACGTCCTCGCCGGCATCGAGTCCGGCCTCGACGGTCTGCAGCGCCTCGGCAGTGTAGAGCTGCGCGGCTATACGGTGAATGAGCATGCTGTTCCTCCGGCATCGCAACGCCAAAAGCCCGCCGGGGCAAGCTCGGCGGGTCGTACGTCAAATACATTGTCTGTCATGGTAGCGCATGGAGAGGACTCCGGCTCAAGGGCAAACCCAGCCCCGCAAAAAACGCCAGACGAAGATGCGTTCCGCCCTACCCCGCTACGCGCACGCTGGGGCACAAATCTGCCAGCGGACACTCGTCACACTTGGGTTTGCGGGCGTCGCAGATCTCGCGACCGAAGGTGATCCACTGGTGGTTGACCGACTCCCAATACTCGCGCGGCAAAATCTTGAGCAGATCCTGCTCGGTCTTGAGCGGCTCCTTGGCATGCGTCTTGGGGCTCAGCATCAGGCGGTGCGCAATGCGGTTGACGTGCGTGTCCACCGCAATGCCCTCCACGATGCCATACCCCACGTTGAGCACGATGTTCGCCGTCTTGCGTCCCACGCCCGGCAGCTTCACGAGTTCCTTCATGTCGGCCGGCACCTCGCCGCCATAGTCGGCGACGATCATCTGCGCGGCCTCGACGGCATGCTTGGCTTTGCTCTTGTAGAAGCCGAGTGACCTGATGGTGTCCGCCACGTCAGCCACGCTCGCCCCGGCCATGGCCTCGGGCGTGGGCCACTGGGCAAACAGCCGCGGCGTCACCTTGTTGACCTGCGCATCGGTCGTTTGCGCCGAAAGCAGCACCGCGATCAGCAGGCGGAAGGGATTCTCGTGGTCCAAAAAGCACTCGACCGGGCCATAGCGACGGTTGAGGCGCTCACACACCTCGATGGCGCGCTCGCGCTTGGCGGCATTGGTCTCGCGTGGCATAACGACTCCTCGGCTCAACGGCACAATAAACTGATAGGCACAATTGTCCCACGTCCGAGACGCTTACGCCTCCAAGAATGCGCCGGTCTGACGACTCCACAGGCTCGCGTACTCGCCGCCCGCCTCGACGAGCTGCACATGCGTGCCGTCCTCGACGATCTCGCCATCCGCCAGCACCACAATGCGATCGAGCGCCGCCACGGTGGACAGGCGGTGCGCCACCACAATGGAGGTACGTCCACGCATCAGGTTTTCGAGCGCCTCCTGCACCAGCGCCTCGGACTCGCTGTCGAGGGCAGAGGTCGCCTCATCGAGCACCAGAATCGGCGCGTCGGTTAGGATGGCGCGGGCGATAGCCACACGCTGACGCTGGCCGCCCGAGAGCTTAACGCCACGCTCGCCCACCATGGTGTCAAAGCCACGGGGCAAGCGGTCGATAAACTCCAGGGCATTGGCCAGGCGCGCCGCCTCACGAATCTGCTCATCAGTGGCGTTGGGACGACCGTAGGCAATGTTTTCGCGAATGGAGCGGTGAAACAGCAGCGCCTCCTGCGGCACGTAGGCAACCTGGCGGCGAAGGCTCTGCTGCGTACAGCGCGAGACGTTCTGGCCGTCCACGAGCACGCGGCCGCCCTGCACATCGTCCAAGCGCAGCAACAGCTTGGTAAGCGTCGACTTGCCCGAGCCCGATTTACCCACCAGGCCCACGCGCTGGCCCGCCGCCACGTGAAGCGTCAGGTCGTCGAACACGTTCTCGCCCGCCGCGGCGTCACGATATGCAAAGCTCAGGTGCTCAAAATCAATCGCACCTTCGGTCACTTTAAGCTCGGGAGCGTTCTCGTCGTCTGCCACCAGACGCGGCTCGTCCAGCACGCGCGTCATCTCGGCCGCATCGCCCAAAGCGCGGTTGATGCGCTGCATCATGGAACTCACGTAGTTCAGACGCATGGTGAGGTTATAGGTGTAGGTAAAGATCATGACGAGCGAGCCGGCCGAGATGCCAAACCACGCGTTGCCGCCCGCCACAAACACACTCACCACGGCCATGGTGATGACGATAAGGCCCGAGGTCGTAAAGTTGCGCTGCATCATGGCGTGCATCGAGACCGTCTCGGCGTCGCGCGCGGCACGATCGGCGGCGTCGAACAGATCGCGTTCAAAGTCCTCGCGCCCGCAGGTCTTGACGGCCAGGATGTTCGTGACCGCGTCGGACAGCACGCCCGAGAGCTTGTTTTGCGCGGCGGACGTCGCGGCCGAAAGCGGCATGATGCGCTTGTACATAAGCCAGACAAACGCAATGTAGACGACCATGATGCACACCAGGATCACGGTAAACGTCGGCACCACCGGGGCGAGTGCGGCCACGGTGCAGATGACCGAGGTGATGGTGGGGATGAGCGAATACACCGTCACGTCGACCAGACCCGTGTAGCCGCTCATAAAACGGCTTGTCTGGCTCACAAGCGATCCGCCAAAGCGGCTGGCATGGAATGTCATGGATTGGTTGGAGAGCGTGTCGAAGCATAGACGCGCCAGGTGATAGTTGCCCGCAATCTCGAGCTTGTAGACGGTGTAGTCCTGCAGCTTGGAGAGGATCTGACCCACCAGGTTAACGAGTACGAGCGCCAGGATATAGGGGCCAAAGACCTCAAACACCTGGTCACCCGCCACGGGGCCGGCCTGAACGCGGTCAACGATAAGGGCCATCACGTAGGTGTTGGCAAACGTGAGCAAAAAGATGTAGCCCGCCGACGAGAACACCGAGAGAAAGACAATCAGCGGCTGTGTGCGCGTGACGTCCCAAAAACGCTGAAGCGTGCGGCGAACGGTGGAGCGTTTGAGCGGGCTGGTGCTTCTCTGAGACATGGGCTTCCTTTCGCGTCTGATAGGGCGAAACGCCATTGTTGCACATTGGAGCACGCTTCAGACAAGTGCGATACGAAAACCGGTGGGGCGCCCGCGTTTGCGCCGGTGCCCCACCGTCTTGTTGCAATTAGTCCTCGTCTTCTTGGTCCGCGAGAAGGCTCGCGGACGTGAGTCCCAAGATCCCATCGGCTTGGCCGGCGTCTTCCAGCGCGTCGATGTCCTTGAGCTTGCGCTCCATGACGTTGGTGCGCGTGGTGATGATACCCTCGACCGTTTTGCCCGCGGTCTCGATCTGCTGCTGGGCGCGGCGCAGCGCCTTTTGATAGCGCGGCAGCTCGGCCTTGACAGCGGAGAGCACGCGCAGTACATCGTCGGTGCGTTTTTGCAGCTTAAACGTTTGGTAACTCATCTGCAGGCTGTTGAGAATGGCCGCCATGGTGCTAGGGCCGGCAACGTTGACATGATAGTCGCGGCCCAGGGTCTCGATAAGCCCGGGGCGGCTGACGACCTCAGCGTACAGCCCCTCAAACGGAACGAACATGATGCCAAAGTTGGTGGTCACGGGCACGCTCAGATACTTTTCGCAGATGTCCTTTGCCTCACGCTTGACCATAGCGTCAAGCGTCTTGCGCGCGGCGGCGACGGCATCCGCGTCGCCCGACTCCTGGGCATCGAGCAGATGCTCGTACGCGTCGCCCGGGAATTTGGAGTCAATCGGCAGCAGTACGGGGTCTCCCTCGTCTACCGGCAGCTTGACGGCAAACTCAACGCGCTCCGAGGCGCCGGGCTTGGTGGCGACGTTTTCCAGATACTGGTCGGGCGTAAGGATGTCCGCCAGGATCGCGCCCAGCTGCACCTCGCCCAAAATGCCACGCGCCTTGACATTGCCCAGCACGCGTTTAAGGTCGCCCACGCCGGTGGCGATAGATTGCATATCGCCCAGGCCCTTATACACGGCCTCGAGCTGGTCGCTCACCTGCTTAAACGATGCCGACAGACGGTCGTTGAGCGTGCGGGAGAGTTTCTCGTCCACCGTCGCGCGCATCTGATCGAGCTGCACGTTGTTGTCCTTGCGGATGGCGCCCAGCTGGGCATCGACCGTCTCGCGCACCTTGTCTAGGCGCTGCTCGATGCCCTCGCGGTTGGCGCCGAGCTGTTGGGTCGTCTCGCGGCGCAGGTCATCCATACGGTCGCCCGCCTGCGAGAACTCACGCGCGATGGTCAGGTAGCGCTGCTGCTCCACGGCCGCATCGGTCGTCTGCTGCTGCGCGATGGCATTGGCCGTGCGGCGTGTTTCGGCCAGCGCGACGTTCAGGGCATCGAGCGCGTTGTTGGCCTGCTCGAGTGCTGCCAGCGTTTCCGCGCTACTGTCGCCACGCTCCCGCAACTCGGCACGAAGGCCCTTGAGCTGCAGGGCACAGGCCGCAGCGACCCCCACCGCCACCAAAGCAATCACAATAAGTGCAATATCAATTGCAGACATAAACTCCGCCCAACAAACCCAATCGATCATCAATCAAAACCGCGATCAATCTTACCCCGCCACACACACCGGGCGCCCGGCCCCTTCTTGGGCGCCCCTCTCCTCCGCATATTCCATAATGCGGCGCGCCGTTTTCCTGCTCACCTTTGAGTCATCGCCGGCCAAGTATGCGTATACGTTTCCTTTATTCAGGCGCAGAGCACGGCAGAGGCCATAGCGCGTTACACCCGATTCCTCCAATGCTTCCAGCGTTTTCTTTCTCATCAGGGCGTTCACCCTTCTATCGGCCGCCGGCTTTTCCTTCACCGCTCTATACGCACGCCAAACGTTGGCATAACGATTAGGGAGCTCACTTTTGGCGCATAGAGACGCCATGCTACCCGCTTGACCGTACAAGGATAAAACGTCTCGATAATCCCGTTCCATCCACGAGCCCTCGGATAAACCCAGAACGTATTCGGCTTTTCCTTGCGCCAAAGCGAGCAAAAACAGAGCCTCCGCCACGCGCGGCGCATCCGTCGTCGCCTGCTCAACCAATTTTCTAAAACTCAGCGACTGCTGTCCGGATAGCTCTCGGCAATAGCCTTTTAAGAATCCCTCAAAGGTCAGATTCAACCGAGCACCTCCTTTTTGTATTACCTGTATCCCTTATTATTATTCATCTTCAATAATACTATTCAGTCGCACGACAGGACCCACAGGATGCAAGAATCCTACTCGTGGCGAGAATCCCTACACCCTAGAAGTCCTAATGTGACAAACGCTAACTCTCCCAGCCGGCGCGGATGGTTGTTATGACGTCACCTAAGCGCTGGCCTAGGGCCGCTAGATGCTGGAGCACCTCGTTGGGCGATGCGCCGTTGAGGATGCACGTGAGGGCATACGACGCCAGAAAGATGGCCGCAAGCCCCAGCGGGATGAGCATGATCATCGCCAAGGTGCGCAGGCGCTGGCCCACGCGGCGACGACGCGCACGACGCTTGTCGAACGCGAGCTCCTGCGCATATGAATCTTGCTGTACGGAATAGGCCTCTGGTGCCGATTCACACCCGGGCACAGCTGCAGGTACAGCAGCGGGCACGACATTTTGCGCAAAGGGCTGGACTGCCGCCCCTTGCATTTGCATCTCCATGAGTCGTTGCTGCTGACGCAGCATGCGCTCAGCTTGTTGCTGCGGAGTCTCAAGAAACAAATCCATGCTGGCCTCCAAAATCGGAGCATTCGACGCTTACGCCCAGCATCCCGCACCGCCATGACCGCGACAACGCAATCCGTAGCAATAGCCGCAAAGTTTCTTGTTGACAAAAGCTGTCGAAAACCTCAACAACTCCCCTACCAGCACTTTCTCTGAGCTTTTTTCGCCAACAATCTTTTGGCCTTCCACCCTTACGCCAACTGACCAAAATCTAACCAAAAGCTTGACGAAAATTGTGGGGACAGGGCCCCCACACAAAAACGTGCCGCCCCAAAAGGGGCGGCACACAAACTTCTAATCAGCTTTTCAGTAACGAGCACGCGACGACCCGAAGCCGGAGCGCAGGGCGGGAGGCCGGATCGCCTTCCCTCAACGCGACCCTGCGGAGCCGTGAGCGGGGA
>URBQ01000030.1 GCA_900546115.1 uncultured Collinsella sp. | reverse complement strand
GGTTTCTTCTGTTCCGGCGGCGATGCGCCGGGTTGCAAGGACGATGCGATTACAGCGCGAAGTCGCCGCCGACGAGCGTGGAGACGGGCTCCTCGTGGTAAACGGCGGAGATGGCCTGAGCGAACTCCTCGGCGACCGAGATGGTCTTGATCTTGCCGCCGACCTCGACGGGAATGGCGTCGGTGACGACGCACTCGACGATGGGGGCGTCGTTCAGGCGCTCGATGGCCGGACCGGAGAAGATGCCGTGGGTGGCGCAGACGTAGATGTCGCCAGCGCCCATAGCCTTGAGCTCCTTGACGTTGGCGCACAGGGTGCCAGCGGTGTCGATCATGTCGTCATTGATGACGCAGGTCTTGCCCTTGATGTCACCGATGATGCCCATGACCTCGGCGGCGTTGTGGCGCGGACGGCCCTTGTGGGCGATGGCCAGGTCGCAGCCGAGCATGTCGGACAGCTTCTTGGCGGCCTTGGCACGACCCACGTCGGGGGAGACGACAACCAGGTTGTCGGTGTCGAAGTTCATGGCGTTGTAGTACTGGCCAAACAGCGGCAGTGCGGACAGGTGGTTGACCGGGATATCAAAGAAGCCCTGGATCTGACCCTGGTGCAGGTCGAGGGTGATGATGCGGTCGACGCCGGCGCGCTCGAGCAGGTTGGCGACGAGGCGGGCGGTGATGGGCTCGCGCGGGCCGGCCTTGCGGTCCTGGCGGGCATAGCCGTAGTGGGTGATGACGGCGGTGATGGAGCGGGCAGATGCGCGCTTGGCAGCGTCGGTGGCGATGAGCAGCTCCATGAGCATGTCGTTGACGTTGCCGCCGGCCACGGACTGAATCAGGAAGACGTCGGCGCCGCGGACGGTCTCGTCGTAGCGGGCGTAAATCTCACCATTGGCGAACTGCTTTAGCGTAAGGCCCGAAAGCTCGACCCCAAGGTACTCAGCAATCTTCTGAGCGAGGGGACGGTTGGAGGAACCGGAATACACGCGGATGGACTTGCGCATATTCTCCGACTTCTCGGGATCATTAATCGGCATTACCCTTCTCCTTTATACATCGAATGCCATATAGATGCCTTGTTGCATTGTAACCGCGCGGCGGGGTTAATCGGGTCTTGATAACGTCTTTACCGTCAACGGACACGAACCGACCACTCATCCTGTCGCGCAGGTCACGATAGAAAAAGGAGCCGTCCCCATGGGAACAGCTCCTTAGATGCTTGGTAAAACGTTATACCTCGTCGTCCTCGTGCAGACGGCGGCGATAATCGGCGGCCCAGCCCTCAATGTTTACCTGACGGGCGCGGCCCAGGCCGAGTGCGTCGGCCGGGACGAGCTCGGTGATGACGGAGCCGGCGGCCACGAGCGCGCCGTCGCCAATCTGGGCGGGCGCGACCATCATGGTGTCGGAGCCGATGAAGGCATCCTTGCCGATGACGGTCTTGTGCTTGTGTACGCCGTCGTAGTTGCAGGTGATGGAGCCCGCGCCCACGTTGACGCCGGAGCCCATGGTGGTATCGCCGATGTAGGACAGGTGCGGCACCTTGGAGCCCTCGCCGATCGTAGACTTCTTGATCTCCACGTGCGTGCCGGCTTTGGAGCCGTCGAGCATGTGGGTGCCCGGGCGCAGGTAGGCGCGCGGGCCGCAGTCGACGCCGTTCTCGATGACGGCCTCGATGGCGATGGTCTCATCGATGGTGCAGCCGCTGCCGACGGTGGTGTCGGTGAGGCGGCTGTTGGGGCCGAGCTGGCACTCCTCGCCCACGGTGACGCGGCCGATCAGGTGCGTCTGCGGCCACACGATGGTGTCGCGGCCGATGACGGCGTCGGGGCCGATCCAAGCCTGCGTGGGGTCGATGAAGGTAACGCCCTCGGCCATCCAGTGCTCGTTGATGCGGTCGCGCGCGATGGCGGTGAGCTGTGCGAGCTGGATGCGGCTGTTGACGCCCAGACCGTCGCGGTAATCATCGCAGTGGAAGATGGAGACCGCCTGGCCGTGGCCTTTGAGAATTTCGAGCATATCGGGCAGGTAGTACTCGGACTGCGCGTTGTCGTTGCCGATCTCGTCAATGTGGGCGGCGAGCTGCGCGCCGTCGAAGGCGTAGCAGCCGGCGTTGCACTCGAGCAGCGCGGCGGCCTGCTCGGGCGTGCAGTCCTTCTGCTCGATGATGCGCTCGATCTGGCCGTCGGCGCCCAGCTTGATGCGGCCGTAGCCGAAGGGGTCGGGCGGGGTCATGGTCATGACGGTGCAGGCGAGCTCGCCAGTGGCGACGGTCTGCGCGAACTTGGCGACGGTGTCGGCGGTGATGAGCGGCAGGTCGCCGTTGAGCACGACGACCGGGCCTTGCGCGATGTCGCAGGCCTCGAGCGCGACCTTTACGGCGTGGCCGGTGCCCAGGCGCTCGGTCTGCTCGACGCACTCGACCTTGGTGGCGCTGGTGGCGTAGGCGCCGTCGATAAGGGCGCGCATCTCGTCGGCGTGGCTGCCGATGACGACCACGACGCGGCTGCAGCCAGCCTTGATGGTGGCATCGACGATCCACTGGACCATGGGCTTACCCAAGATCTTGTGCGAAACCTTGCAGTGGTTCGACTTCATGCGGGTGCCCTCGCCGGCGGCGAGGATAATTGCGGTTGCGTCCATGTGATCTCCTGTTACGTTATAGAGACGTGTGTTTGGAAACGATACACGGCGCAATATGATACCGCAGGCATATGATGAGCGCGTAACGATTGACGCATGGCGGCCGATGTCGGTGCCGCGGGCGCGGCGTTTGCGCTGGTTGTGTATGGCGCCGGCGGCGCTACGCCGTTGGCGTTTGAGCGAGGGGATGAGGGTGCCCGTGGATATCATGCGAGAGGAATCGGGCAACGAGCCCGTCGCGGCATTCGCGATGTCGCATCCGGCGGTGCCGGCACTCTACATGGTGCTGACGCTGGGGCTCACCATGTTCTCGATGCAACCGGTGCTGATCGCGCTGTCGCTTGCGGGCGGGTTGGCGTATGGATTTGCGACGCGCGGGGCTGCCCGCACGTTGGGCGCGCTTCGCTGGCAGCTGCCGGTGATTTTGATCATTGCACTGGTCAACCCGCTGTTTAGCGCCTCGGGCTCGACGGAGCTGTTCCGTATTGGTATGCGCGCGGTGTATCTGGAGAGCATGGTATACGGCCTGTGCATGGGCGGGCTGTTTGTGGCGAGCGTGCTGTGGTTTGAGGCCGCGGCGTCGATGCTCGAATACGACAAGGTGCTCGCGCTGCTGGGTAATGCCGCACCGGTGATTGCGCTCATGATCTCGATGTGCATGCGGCTTATCCCGCAGTTTTTGCGCCGCGGTCGTACGGTGCTGGCGGTGCAGGATGCGATTGATGTGCCGGGCCGCGCGCCGGCCGACCCCGTACGCTCGCGCCTGCGGGCGTCGAGCGTGTTGATGGGCTGGGGCATGGAAGATTCGCTGGAGCGCGCGGACGCGATGCGCTCGCGCGGGTGGGGTGCCGCGACGCGTCGTACGACGTATGCGCGGTATCGGCTGGGGCGCAGCGACGTTGCCGCGCTGGTTGGGCTTGCGCTGTTTGGCGTGGTCACGGTGGCAGTGGCGTGGACCGCGACGACGCAGTATTCGTTTTATCCGCAGCTCTCGGTGCCGGCGCCGTGGCCGGGCTATGTCGTGTACGCTGCCTGGATGGTGCTGCCTTGCGCGTTGCACGCGATTGATGAGAAGAGGTTTGGCTGATGGCTCGGTTGGATAGGGGCCCGGTGTCGGGCGCGGCGTGCGGCCCGGATATTCCGGCGATTGAGGTACGGGGCCTGAGCTTTACCTACCCCGGGGCTGAGGCGCTGGTGCTCGACGGGCTCGACTGGTCTGTTCCCCAAGGTGCGTTTGCACTGCTCGTTGGCGGTACCGGGTCGGGCAAGTCGACGCTGCTCTCGCTGCTCAAACCCGAGATCGCGCCGATGGGCGAATGCGCCGGCGAGCTGTGCGTGCTGGGTGAGAGCGTTGCCGATATGGACGTGCGCGCGTCTGCGGAGTGCGTGGGCTACGTGTTCCAGGATCCCGAGAACCAGATTGTGTGCGAGACCGTGTGGCACGAGATGGCGTTTGGCCTAGAGAATCTGGGGGTGTCGCGCGACGAGATGCGCCGCCGTGTTGCCGAAACCAGCTATTTCTTTGGTCTGGAGGACTGGCTTCATCGCGATACCGATACGCTTTCGGGTGGCCGCAAGCAGCTGCTGTCGCTTGCCGCCGTCCTGGCGCTGCGTCCGCGTGTGCTGCTACTCGACGAGCCCACGTCTCAGCTCGATCCCGTTGCCGAGAAGAATTTTCTGCACGCGCTGTTTCGTGTGAATCGCGAGCTGGGCTGCACGGTTGTTGTGGCTACGCATCAACCGCGCCCAATGCTCGAGTATGCGACGTGCGCGTATCGGATTGAGGGCGGCCGCGTGCGCGAGGTGGCCGACATTGCCTCCTTGGGGCATCGCGAAGAGCTGTTTTCTGGCGAGGTGCCAGGGTGGGGTGGCTCGCGGCGTGCAAAAAACGGAATTTTCAGCATCGCTGGTGGCCGGCAGGGCTCTTTAGACCCGCACGCGGACGTTGCGGGTGCGAAAAAGGGACCAAAAACGGACAAATCGGCTAAATTTGAGGCGCAAATCTTGCCGCAGGACGACTCGGGGGCGTCATCGCGCGCCGGTGGATGCAGAATACTCCCAAAAATGTACGCTGGCTCGGCCACCACCTTGACAGGAAGCTGGTTTCGCTACGATCGGGCGTCCGGCTGGGTGCTGCGCGGACTCGATGTGGCGTTTTCGACTGGCGCGGTGCATGCGATTGTGGGCGGAAACGGCTGCGGCAAGTCGACGATGCTCTCGGTGCTGGCCAAAACGGTCAAGTTGCAGCGTGGTCGCATGGTGCGTGGGGCGGCATCGGCGGCGCTGCTGCCTCAGAATCCCAAGGCGTTGTTGGTTGCCGAGACGGTGCGCGACGAGCTGATGGAATGGGCCTCGACCTGCGGATATGACGAGAACTTGGCGCGGGAGCGTGCGGCGAGCTTGGGGCTGTCGGGTCTGGATGGGCGCCATCCGTACGATCTTTCGGGCGGGCAGCGTCAACTGCTTGCATTGGCAAAACTGCTGCTAATCGGCCCCGAACTGCTATTGCTCGATGAGCCCACCAAGGGTCTAGACCTGTTCAGCCGCCGCATCATCGCCCGCGCCCTGCGTGACCATGCGAAGGTTGGTGGCACCGTCATCATGGCCACGCACGATCTGGATTTTGCCGAGCAGGTTGCCGATGACGTTGCCATGATGTTTGACGGTGAGATTGCCTGCATGGAGCCGCCGGTCGACTTCTTTGCCGACAACGTGTTTTATAGGGCGTGATGGGATGGCGGATTATCGCATCGTGCGCCTACTCGCAAAACTGGAGATACCGCTGCTGCTGGCGGTGCCAGCCGTGATGGCTGCGGCGTTGCTGGCGGGCGTTGAACAGGCGGCGCTTGCCATGCTTGTCGTGGTGGCGCTGGTGCTCGCGCTGTTCTTTGCGGGCTACGAGGCGTCGCGCCCGGGCTTACGCCAGATTATGCCAACGCTGGTTCTGGCGGCGTTGGCTGCGGCGGGGCGCATTCTGTTTGGCCCCATTCCCGACTTTAAACCGGTGAGCGCCATCGCCATTATCGCGGGGGCGACGCTTGGTTGCCGCAATGGTTTTATGGTTGGCGCGCTGGCGGCGCTGACCAGCAATTTCTTTTTTGGACAGGGCATGTGGACGCCGTGGCAGATGTATGCTTGGGGGCTCGTGGGATACGTTGGCGGTGCGCTGGCGCATGCCGGCGCTTTTGATCGCGCCGATGGCACCGTGCGTATGCCGGCGCTGCTGACCTACGGCTTTGCTTCGGGTTTGCTGTACGGCGTTGTGATCAACGCCTACGACATTATCGGTTTTGTTCAACCGCTCACGTGGGCGGGTGCCATGGCGCGTCTTGCCACCGCCGTACCGTTCGATATCACGCACGGCCTTGCGACCTGCGTGTTTTTGGTCGCCCTGTACAAGCCTTGGTGTCGCCGCATCAACCGAGTCGTCGTGAAGTACGGACTGTAGGGCTGGTTGCGCCGGGGCGGGAATCAATACTGCCGAAGTGCCATTTTAAAACTATGCCGGTTTACGGGGCCAGATTGGCACAAGCAGACCATGCCGGCTATTTTTGAAATAGAGCAAGCCGTTTACCTGCGGTTTTATTATTTCGGAATTGCGTATGGTTGGGGGTTCGCGATTTAGCCCCGTAAACTGGCATAGTTTTGGAATGGCCGGCTGATATGACGGGCGTCGTGACCCTCAAGAGCCAAATTGATCCGTTTTCTTCCGTCTCCAGACGTCCCCGGGGAATCAGCTGAACTCGCCCGCCACGAAATCAGCCTATCTACTACGTTTGACCCGACACCCCCAAACACAACCGCGTTTTATGAAAAACCGCAGGCTTTCTACCTGCGGTTTTCTTTTTGCGTTGTTCGCTGTGGTTGAGGGTGGTGGCTTAAACGTAGTAGATGGGCGTGTTTCGTGGCGGATGGGTCACGTGGATACCACCACGAGGCCCAAAATGATTCGTTTTCCTCCGTCCCCAGGGGATCAGCTGGGGCTAGAGCTCTAGCGTGAGGGTGACGGGGCAGTGGTCGCTGCCGAAGATGTCGCCGCGGATGCCGGTGTCGCGTACGTTGTCGGCGATTGCGTCGCTTACCAGGAAGTAGTCGATGCGCCAGCCGGCGTTGTTCTTGCGGGCATTAAAGCGATAGCTCCACCAGCTGTAGACGCCCTCGACGTCGGGGTTTGCCGCGCGCCAGGTATCGGTAAAGCCGGCGTTGAGCAGCTCGGTAAACTTGCCGCGCTCCTCGTCCGAAAAGCCGGCGTTGCCGCGGTTGGACTTGGGGTTCTTAAGGTCGATCTCCTCGTGCGCCACGTTAAAGTCGCCGCAGGTCACGACGGGTTTGCCGGTCTCGCGCTCGAGCGCGTTCAAAAAGCCGCGGTAAGCATCGTCCCAGGCCATGCGCACGTCGATGCGGGCGAGTTCGTTTTGCGCGTTGGGAGTGTAGACATCCACAAACCAGAACTTGTCGAACTCCAGCGCGCAGACGCGGCCCTCGGTTGCGGCTTGGGCGACGAGTACGGCCGCCTCGTTCTCGCCGGCGTAGGGTAGCAGTGCGTCGGCGTGCAGCACGCGCAGCGGTTCCTGGCGGCTAAAGACCGCAGTGCCCGAATAGCCTTTACGCTCGGCGTAGCTCCAGGTTTGGTGATAGCCGGGCAGGTCAATATCGACCTGGCCTTCTTGCAACTTGGTCTCTTGCAGCGCCAGGATATCGACGTCGAGTTCTTGCGCGATCTGGATAAAGCTCGGGTCCTTTTTGAGCACGGCGCGCAGGCCGTTGACGTTCCACGAGGCGAAAGTGTAAGTCTGAGGCATGGTGTCCTTTCGACGGGGTTGGCAGGCTTAAGATTAGCGCAACAGGGGCGGGGTGGGCTCCGCGCATGCTGACTTAAAGGTCGCATGCTGGGACATCGCCCGACGCCGCCCGATCAACAAGGACGGAGGGCTCATATGACGCAGGCAATATCGGACCCCAGGCAGGCGTCCGCCGCGCTGGCGGATCTGTTTGACACCCACAAGCGCGTGGTCTTCTTTGGCGGCGCTGGTGTTTCCACGGCAAGTGGCATCCCCGATTTCCGCAGCGTGGACGGCCTGTATCACCAGCAGTTTGCCTATCCGCCCGAGACCATGCTGTCGCACAGCTTTTACGAGACACATCCGGCGGAGTTCTTCGACTTTTACCGAACCAAGATGATCGCGCTTAACGCTAAGCCCAACCGCTGCCACACCAAGCTGGCCGAGCTGGAGCGCGTCGGCAAGCTTGATGCCGTGGTGACGCAAAACATCGACGGCTTGCATCAGATGGCGGGCTCGCAGCGCGTGTTTGAGTTGCACGGATCGGTCCATCGCAACATTTGCCAGTCGTGCGGAGCGGTCTATAGCGCCGAGTGGATTTGCTCGCGCGAGCACGAGGACGCCGCGGGCGTGCCCGTGTGCCCCGCGTGCGGTGGTCGCATCAAGCCCGATGTGGTGCTATACGAAGAGCCGCTCGACGAGCATGTGCTGACCGGCGCCGTTGCCGCCATCGCCGCGGCCGATGCCCTCATTGTGGGCGGGACCTCGCTCGTGGTGTATCCGGCGGCGGGCCTTACGCGCTACTTTACCGGCGATACGCTGGCCATTTGCAATCTTGCTCCCACCGATCAAGATGCAAATGCCGACCTGCTGATTTCTTGCGACATCGCGGCCGCGTTTGCGTTCTAGCCCGTGTGCGCGGATACAATAGAAAGACTGATTGCAAAGCGACCCCGCCGCCTGCGCCCGAGCGCGGCGGCGCGGGCATTTGAGGAGGATGTTCATGGCGAACGATAGCAAGACATGGCGGTGCGGAAAGTACGAGCTCAGCTTTGACCGTCCGCGCATCATGGGCGTCCTCAACGTGACGCCCGATTCGTTTAGCGACGGCGGGGAGCACTTCGACCCGGATGCCGCCATCGAGTACGGCCTGGCGATGCTCGACGCCGGCGCCGACATCATCGACGTGGGCGGCGAGTCCACACGCCCCGGTTTTACCCCGGTCAACCCCGACGAGGAGGCGCGCCGCGTGCTGCCCGTTGTGCGCGCGCTCGCCAAAGAGGGGGCCATCGTCTCGATCGATACGCGTCATGTGGCGGTTGCCAAGGCGGCGGTGCGCTGCGGTGCTTCGATTGTCAACGACGTGACGGGCTTCACCGATCCCAAGATGGTTGAGTTCGTTAAGACGAGCACCTGCGGCGTCATCGTGATGCACGCCGGCGAGGTCGCCACACCAGCACGCACGCACGCGACGGTGCAGCTCGATACCTCAGCTGCGGCGTTTGTTGCCGAGAAGGCACGCGAAGCGGCTGCCGAGGCCGCGCGCGAGGCCGAGAAGCCGGCCCGTCGCCGTCGCGGCAAGTTGCTGGGCGAGTCCAAGGTTGAGGCCAAGCTTCCGGGCGGTGTGGTACAGCCCTCGCTGCCGTTTGGCGAACCGGAGCCCGCGCCCGAGCCTGTTGACGAGCCAGAGACGCCGACTGCCGAGCAGGCTGCCCCTGCCGCCGCTGCGCCCGAGACCGTGCCCGCCGCTACCGAAGCCGCACCAGAGCCCAGCGACCACCTGGCCGCCATGATGCGCCGCAGTGCCCGCCGTGAGGAAGCCTATGTGCCCACCTCGCAGCTCCGCCGCTTTACCCTGCCCGATTCTGCGCCCATCATGCGCCGCGTCATGGGCTTTCTATCCGACCAGGCCCGCACGCTCATCCATGCCGGCGTGTCGCGCGACCGCATCTGCATCGATCCCGGCCCGGGCTTTGGCAAGACGGCCAACGAGGACATCGTCATCCAGCGCGAGACCGCCAAGATGGCGTCGCTGGGCTACCCGCTCATGTGTGCCGTGTCGCGCAAACGCTTTGTGGGCGCCGTCTCGGGCGTGACCGAGGCCGCCGCGCGCGATGCCGCCACGTTTGGCGTGTGCCTGGGCGCTATCCAGGCCGGTGCAAACATCGTGCGCGTGCACGACGTCACTGGCTTTGCGCAGTTCCTGAACGGTTACTGGGCCGTTGCCAAGCCGCAGCCGCGCCGCACGTTTGTGGCCGTGGGTTCCAACCTGGGGCATCGCTGCGACAACATCCGCGCTGCGCGCGACATGATTGCCGAGATCCCGCTCACCTGTGTGTCCAACTGCTCGCGCATCTACGAGAGCGAGCCGGCCTACGAGACGCGCCAGGACGCGTTTGCCAACGCCGTCATCGAGATCAAGACCGAGCTGGCTCCGCTGGTGCTGCTTGACGAGCTCATGAAGATCGAGGCCGAGCTGGGCCGCGACCGCTCCAAAAAGGCCAAGGCAAACGGCCCGCGCACCATCGACCTGGACCTGCTGTGGATGGACGGCGAGACCCACGGCGGCAAGAAGCTGCGCCTGCCGCATCCGCTGATCGGCGAGCGCGACTTTGTGCTGGTGCCGCTCGAGGATCTGATGCACGATCCGGCACGGTTCTTCCGCTACAACGGCGTCGAGGTCAAGGAGCCCGAGGACCGCGTGGGCCATATCGTGGGCGAATTGGGGCGTATGTAGATGATCGAGATGAATGCTGTTGCCGCCGGTACCGAGCTCGACGCGGCGCGTGACGCGGGCCGCGAGGGCATGTCTGCGGGCTGGTGCGCGTGGAGCGCGGGCGATGCATCGCTGACGTTTTCGCTGGTCGTGCGCCCCGATGTGAACATGCACGCCTTCCACGGCCTGCCATTTGTAGCTGCAATGGGCATGATGGACGCGCTCGCGGGCACGGCCGCAACGCCGGGCCTGGGGCTTGCCGGCAAAGTGGGCATCCAGTGGCCGAGTGACATCGTGTGCGGCGCGCCTGCGTTTGAGACGTCGCTCGCGCGCGTCGCCGTCAACGGCGGTGCCGGTGCTGCGGGCATGTTTGCCGCGGTGACGGTGGATGTCGAGCGTGCGGCACTGGGCGAGCTCGGCGTGGATATGGCCGACGAGGTACTGGTCGAGGCACTGGCCGCGGCGGTGCTCGCTCGCGTTGACGCCTGGGCGGTTGCTGCCAACACACCACAGGGCGCTGCCGGTCCGCTGGTTCCCGTGCTGGGTGAGTACTTCGATATGGTGCCACTGCTGGGTCGTCAGGTCGCGGCGGTGTCGCCCAACGGCCTGCCGCTCGCGGTCGGCGTGTTTGCGGGCCTGGACATCTGGGGCCGCGCGACCATTAAGGCCGACGCCGGCGAGCAGGAGTTTCCGCCTGAGGCCGTGCGCATTCGCGGTCTGTAGCGCGAGGCGCCCGCACTCAAAGATAACGATGGCAACAAGACCCTTCTCGGCTGTGACGGGGAGGGTCTTTACGCGACTACAGGGTGGCATCGCAATTCTATTCCTCAAAACTGAAAATCTTTCGTTTTTGAGGAATAGAATTAAGCCAGCTCGGCCTTTAACGAGGTATATTCGTTGCAGAGCCTATTCCTCAAAACTGAATAATTTTCGTTTTTGAGGAATAGCGATAGAAGACCGCAGGGAGGCACCAATGAAACTCATCAATAGAACGTCATATATGGACACGTTGACGAGCCTTATTGGCGTACCGGACATCAAGGTCATAACGGGTATTCGCCGTAGCGGTAAGTCAAAATTGCTCGAGGCCCTCCGCGATTACGTGGAGGCAAATCTGTCCAATTCGAATGTCATCCATATCAATTACAACCTCGACGAGTTCGAGGGCCTGCTCGAATATCATGCCCTGCTCGCCTATGTGAAAGAGCATCGAGTGTCCGACAAGCAAAACTTCCTGCTTATCGACGAGGTTCAGATGTGCGACGGCTTTGAACGCGCGATCAACAGCCTCCATGCATCCGAGCAGTACGACATTTTCATCACCGGATCGAATGCCTTTTTGCTGTCGAGCGATCTGTCGACGCTCTTTACGGGGCGCACCTTCGAGATCGAGGTTTTCCCATTCTCGTTTGAGGAGTATCGTCTCTATGGCGATGAGGGCGAGGTCGACCGCGACTTCGATGAGTACGCGAGAACCGGCGGTATGTCCGGCTCTTACCCTTATCCACTGCAGGAGCAGCGCTATCAATATCTCTCCAACGTCTTTAAGACGCTCATCGTGAGAGATATCGTGCAGCGGCATAACGTGAGAAACGAATCGGCGCTGCTGCGCATTGCCGATTACATGATGGACAACGTTTCCAACATTACGTCGGCACGCAACATTACTGATGCATTAAATGCGGATGGGCTAAAGATTACGAACAAGACGGTCGGCACGTACATGGGGTACCTGTGCGATGCGTTTGCCTTCTATAAAGTTCGTCGGTACGACATTCGCGGCAAAAAATATCTTAAGAGCGGCGAGAAGTACTATCTGGCGGACCATGCGTTTAAATATGCTCTTCTTGGTACACGTGATATGGATTGGGGACGCGTATACGAGAACATGGTGGCAATCGAGCTGCTGCGTCGCGGATACGAGGTATACGTCGGCGTGCTCTATAAAAAGGAAATAGACTTTGTAGCAATCAAGCGAAGCGAGAAGCTCTACATTCAGGTGAGCGACGACATCAGCTCGGATAAGACATTTGAACGCGAGATTTCGCCACTGCTGAGCATTGGCGATGCGTATCCCAAGATGATTCTCGCCCGCACGCATCATGAGGCCACGGACCGCGATGGGGTGCAGATCGTGGACCTGGCGAGGTGGCTGTGCGGCGAGGCGTAGCGTGCTCCGGTCCTATTCCTCAAAATTGAAAATTTTTCGTTTTTGAGGAATAGGACCGATGCGTTCCCTAGCTCGCCGCTCGTGCTCGACTTTAGCCCCTGTCTTACCCCATCTCCTGCATGCGGCGGTAGATTTCGCAGATGCCCTTGATGGTGAGCTGCCCGTCGACCACGTCGAAGGCATCGGTCGAATCGGCGACGATGCCGGCGAGACCGCCCGTGGCGATAACGGTGGCGTCTTCGCGTCCCAGCTCGCGCTTCATGCGCGCGACCAGGCCTTCGGCCATGGCAGCGGCGCCCACCACGGCGCCGACCTTGATGCACTCCTCGGTATCGCGGCCGATGGCGTGCTCGGGCGCCTCGAGCGGAACGCTGGCGAGCTTGGCGGCACGGGCGGCAAGCGCGTCCATGGAGATGCGGATGCCCGGCGCGATCGCTCCGCCAATGTAATAGCCGCCCTCATCGATGACGTCGATATTGGTCGCGGTGCCAAAGTCCACCACGATTGCCGGCGCGCCGTAGAAAGTTTCGGCCGCAACGGCGTTAGCGACGCGATCGGCGCCTACGGCTTGGGGACGCGCCGCGCGCAGCTTGGTCACGGCGGCCGTCTGCGGCCCGATGACGATGGCGTCTGCGGCAATGCGGTCGGCCACGGCGTGCCACTCGCGCGAGAGCTGCGGCACCACGCCCGCAAAGGCGATCGCGTCAACCGCATCGAGCGAGAGGCCGTACATCTTAAAGAAACCCATCAGGCGCACGTGGATCTCGTCGGCGGTATAGGAGCGGTCGGTGGGCATGCGCCACGACTGCACCAGCTCGTCTCCGTCGAACAGGCCCATGGCCGTCTGCGTGTTTCCCATATCGATAGCAAGCAGCATGTCTACTCCCAGTGTTGGCATAAAAGGACGCGCACCATTGTATACGCGCCGTCGACGGCGCTCGGCCGCGATTCGTTTACGGTGATAGGGGCTGAGGGGTTTAAATATGAAGGAATTATGCTCTACGAGATTTTCCTTGCCGTTTACCGAACTCCCGCGTAATATTCTTTCTTGCGCACATGAGGCGCCCAGACATTGCGGGGTGGAGCAGTCTGGTAGCTCGCCGGGCTCATAACCCGGAGGTCGTAGGTTCAAATCCTGCCCCCGCGACCAAGAACTTGCAGCTCGTCGGCCTAGCCGGCGAGCTTTTTTGTTATTCCGGGACCGTGTTTTCGGTCCAATTCCCAACCTCTCAATCAAAGATCTCGATCTGTAACATCTAGACCCGATTTGGGCGGCTAGATGTTACAGATCGAGATATACCGGTGGATTGGGTCCCGTTTGTCTAAATCTATAACACGAGGGACGGATTTCGCCGAGTTGTTGTTATAGATTGAGATTTTCTAGCAGGCGGGTCCCGTTTGTCTCGATCTGTAACAGTAAGACCCGATTTTGCTGAGTAACTGTTACAGATTGAGACAAACCGACGGGTCGACCCGCCCCATCCACCTGTCGCTACCTGCTATCCGCCGATTTCCGTTGTGCCGCTGTTCCCTCATGCCATATTCTTTAGACAACTACGCGGCATCATCGCCGCCGCGCCTACAAGAGAGGAATGTCCATGACCGCACCTGCATCCAAGCTGCTCCAGCCCATTACGGTTGGCCCCCTTGAGCTCAAGAACCGCATTATGTTTCCGCCGCTGACCACCGGCTACGAGGAGCGCGACGGTTCCATCGGCGAGCGCAGCCTGGCTTTTTACGAGCGCCTGGCCCGTGGCGGCGTGAGCTACATCGTCATTGGCGACGTCGCTCCCGTCATGACCGCGAGCCCCACGCCCAAGCTGGCAACCGACGCCCAGATCCCCACGTTTAAGGCGCTGGCCGACGCCGTCCACAAGCATGGTGCCAAGGTTGCGCTGCAGCTGTTCCACCCCGAGTACGACGTGCCCGGCGTCGGTCGCATGGTCATGGGCTCCATGGCCGCCGCTAAGGCCGCGCAGGAGGCCAAGGCCGCCGGCGACGAGGAGACCTTTGCCGCCAAGATGGCCGAGTCCAACGAGATCCGCAAGCAGGCATATGCCAAACTGCACCACGACATGCAGCACTTTGTGAACGAGGCGAGCGTAGAGCAGCTCACCCAGATCAAGGAGGCTATCGCTGCCTCGGCCGCTCGCGCACAGCAGGCCGGAATCGACGCCATCGAGGTCCACGGCGACCGCCTGGTGGGTTCGCTGTGCTCGGCCATCCTCAACAAGCGCACCGACGAGTACGGTGGCTCGTTCGAGAACCGCGTTCGCTATGCGCTCGAGGTCGTCGCCGCCATTAAGGAAGCCGCGCCGCAGCTGATGGTGGAGTACAAGCTCCCCGTGATCATGGAGAACCCCGACGGCACGCCGCGCGGCAAGGGCGGCCTGCAGCCCGACGAGGCCTGCGAGTTCGCCAAGCTGCTCGAGGGCGCGGGCATCGATATGATCCAGGTCGCGCAGGCCAACCACACCGGCAACATGGGCGACACCATTCCGCCCATGGGCGCCATGCCCTACAACTGGACGCTGCCCGTTGCCGAGCGCGTCAAGGCCCTGGTTTCCGTGCCGGTGGCAACCGTCGGCCGCGTGGTCTCGGTCGAGGCCGGCGAGAAGATTCTGGAAGCCGGCGCGGCCGACATCATCGCCTATGGCCGCTCGCTCATGTGCGACCCCGACATTGCGCTGAAGGCTGCCACGGGTGAGCCCATCCGCGAGTGCCTCAACTGCAACAAGGGCTGCGTCGATGCGATTCAAAACCGCAAGTACATCTCGTGCGTGCTCAATGCCGAGAACGGCGACGAGGCGACCATCGCCATCAAGCCGGGCGAAGGCGACAAGAAGATCGCCGTGGTGGGCGGCGGTATTGCCGGCCTGGAGGCCGCGCGCGTGGCGGCCAAGCGCGGCTACGATGTGACCGTCTACGAGGCGAGCGATCATCTGGGCGGCCAGATTGTGCTGGCGGCCGCGCCTCCGCGCAAGGACGAGATCATGCGCTCGGTCGAGTACTACGAGAAGATTCTGCCCGGTCTGGGCGTGAAGGTTGAGCTCAACCATACCGCTACCGCCGCGGACCTCAACGCCGCCGATGCCGCGATTGTGGCCGTGGGCGCGCACGACGTGGTCATCCCCGTTCCGGGTGCCGATTCGGAGAAGGTCGTCTCGAGCTGGGACGTGCTGGCTGGCAAGGTGGAGCTTACGGGCCGCGTCGCCGTTATCGGCGGTGGCCTGGTGGGCACCGAGACTGCCGAGTACTTGCTGCAGCACGGCTGTGAGGTGGCGATCGTGGAGATGCTCGACAAGATTGCCGCGGGCGAGTCCGAGACCATTCTGCCGCTGATTATGAGCGACTTTGCCGAGCACAACGTAGAGCAGCATGTTAAGACCCGCTTGACCGCCATTACCGATGAGGGCGTGGAGGCCATTCGCACCACCGAGGACGGCGCCGAGGAGCCGGTGAAGATCGCCTGCGATTACGTGGTGATGGCCGTGGGCTCCAAGGCCAACGCGTTTGACCTGGACGGCGTGACGGTGCCCGTGACCTGCGTGGGCGACTGCTCGGGCGAGCGCACCGCCGACATTGCGAGCGCCATTCGCACGGCGTATCACGCGGCCAACGAGCTCTAAGCAAGAAAACTATCGCGTATTGAGTGGGTGGGGAGTGTCGTTATCGGTGCTCCCCACCTTTTTGCCAATGAGGGTGCCCCTGACCAGCGGGTTCAGAAAATCCGAATCTTGGGCGACCGAAAATCCGAACTCCTAGAACATGAAAATCCGAATCGCTGACACCCGAAAATCCGAATTTGATGCAAGGGGATTGGTGCAAGTGGTCAGGTTTGTTTGCGCCATGTTGGCGCGAAGTAACCTGAGCACTTGCACCAAGGGTTTGACTTTTAAGACATCATTAAGGTTTGCGCCGTGGAGCAAACCGCAGGTCAATGCTATTCTTTTACCTTATCGTACGGTGTTGTATTCTGCCTGAATTCTCTACCTGCGAACAATGGATAAACGCGACCGAGCGGAAAAGGATGGCAAGCCCGCAAGCAGGGCAAACGTAAGCGATGAGTGGCATGGACCGACATAGCGAGCTCCAGCAGCACAAGACGGCGGCCGAGTACCGTCAAGCTGCCGACGAGCACGTGCGGACCCTCAAGGATTTCTGGAAGGATTTCCTGGTGAGCGGTCTGTTTGTGCTGGCCGCCATCGTTGCCATCTTTGCGTGCCTGGCCTGGTTTGCCGCGAATAACCGAGTGAGCGCCACCGGGAGCACGATCGCGGCGAAGGCGGATCGGTACACGCTGACCGCCGCGGGCGAGGGTGAGTCCGGCGCACACGTGGGCTATTACGAGCGCACGGACGCCGAAAAGCAAAACATTGCGAAGCTCGATACGACCGACGCCATGACGGTAACGCTCGGCTCCAACCTGAACAACGAGACCGCGGGCTCCCTGTACCCGGGTGCTCGCGGCAAGATTACATTTACGGTGAAGCCGCTGGTGAGTGACCTGGACGGGGTCACGATCAATCTGTCGCGCTTGCTTAAGGTCGCGAACATTGTTGGCGTTGTTGGGGACGGAGGAACGCTGGCGCCCGAGGCGGAGGCGCTCCTTGGCTTGATCAAAGGCCACTTGCTGTTCTTTACGAGCTGCGACCAGAACGGGTATTACTCGGGCCGCGTGGTTGATAGCAAGATCGAGATTCGCAAGAGCGAATTTTGCGAAAACGGCGATGTGACCAAGCCAACGAACAAACCCGTCACCATCAATCTGTACTGGGTATGGCCGGAGTACTTTCAGAACTTCGTCCTTACCGGCAACACGAATTACTACAAGAATCTGTTTGCGGCGGCGGGCGACGCAAAGTCTGACTACGGCGCTCTGCAGGCGGACATGAACGAGCATAAAGCGAACTACTTCTATGGCGCGGCAAACGGCACAAGTGCTGCCAACGCCCCCGCGGTTTCGTCTAGCATGTCCTTCAGCGACACCGCCATCTGCTCGGCGCTGTACAACAATGCCGACGAGCAGATCGGCAATAAGGTCAAATACATCCAACTTAGAATTAGCGCTCAGGAGGGCGTGAGCTCATGAGCACCATGCAAACGCGCCTCGGCGATGCCCGCAATTGGATAGAAAACCACCGCGCACAGGCCCTTGCGGTCTTGGTGCTGCTGGCGGCAATCGTTCTTATCATCGGCTTGTCGCTCTCGTGGTTTGTGGGCAGCAAAAGTCTGTCTACGGTGGGCAAGATTCAAACGCCCGCGCAGCTCAAGATCATGGGTCCCAACCAGACGAGCATCGAGCCCATCGAGATTTCGTATGACGAGTCACGGGGCGATGTGAAAAACTCCAACGGCACCGTGACCGTTCGGCGCGCGTTTTGCGTGCGGAGCGACAATGGCGATCCCGCTGCCGGCGGCCAGGCGTTTGAGCTGCAGGTGGCAAATACCACGAATATCACGGGGCTGACAATCAATGTGTACCACGTGACGGTCAACGAATCGTCGGCAACGAAGGGAGATGTGGTCGGCCTCGACGGGCTCAACCGCACCTACTCATGGAGCAAGAAGAGCGGCACCCCGATTGAGTTCGATTTTATCAACTCCGCGGACGGGACAAGTGCGTTGGCTAAAGAGCTTGAGGCAAACGACCCGACGTACGGCTCGTACGTGAATGTCCAGAAAAACGCGCGCCCGCTCTACCGGTATCACGAGTTCACAAAGAGTCAGCTCGACGGTTACAGCGATAAGAACAACACGGCCAACGACGCCACGAACTTCATCATCGAGTGCACGTGGAATCCGGGCGTTGTGACCGTAAACGGAAAGACGGTCTCCAACGTCAAAGAGACCGACATGGTTTATCTAATCGCTCGCGTCACGAGCGGCAACTAATAAGTAGGAAGGGAGGGGTGCCAGATGCGAAAAGACGAGAATGAACAAAATGAAATCGCGAGGCCTGCTGGCAAACACTTTGCACAGGTTGATGAGTCTAAGACAGAGCCTTGCTGCGCAGAGTCGGCGGCCCCTGCTTCTAAAGTGCGCAAGCGCCTGTGGGCTGTTGCGCTGCTGCTATGCGCCGTCGCGATTGTGGCGGGTACCTACCTTACCTACACGGCCTTTTTGGCGGGTGACTTTCTTAAGTCGGTTGCTGTTTCGGGCACGTCGCAGGCGCTGTTTGCCTCGGACATGCTTACGGGCTACACGAATGAGACGCTGAATGACGAGGGGATTGCCGTCCGAAGCGTCATTGCCGACACGAGTGGGGAAAACTGCTCTTTTACCTTTCGCATTTACAACCATCTGCTGGGCGACAAGAACAAGGTCAACGACAAGGACGTTAACGCGACGCTGAGCGTGAAGGCGACGGGAACGACAGATTGGAGCATAAGCGGTTCGCCCACGCTGACGGCGGGCGGCACGGTCAACCTTTCCTTTCCTGCCAACAAGGCGACCATGTATACCTATAAGGTTACGTTTTCCAAGGCGGACCTCAACAAAGCATCCTTCACCGTTAAGGCCCAGGTCGGCTCCAATAGCCCTGGCACCAACCTCAAATGGCTTGCGGCCAAGATTGCGCCTTCCGAGCGTGCAGAGGTGACGGCTTCGGGCGTTTCGGGCGAGTGGGTCGACGAGAATTCAGGTATCGACGCTTTTGACGCCTACAACTATCGCGTGACCGTTACGGGCGTCACGACAAGGGTAAGGCTCACGTGGAGAAGCGGGATCGAGCTCGACCCGTTCTTTAAGCAGAACCACGAGAACGTTGACGTGCAGAAAACCGTCAACGGCGGCTCGGTCGAATATGATGCATCTCCCGGCTCGGAAATTATTACCTTTTACCGAGCGGGCACCGGTAAGCCGACCGGCTGGGATGCCGACGACATCAAAGTTACGTGTTCGGCCGCGAAGAACTAGTCGAAGCGATCCGCAAGCATAGATTTTGAGACCCTGCACGGGGCATGAGATAGAACGAGGTAGGACCAGATGAGAACGGCAAAGCGCATAACAACCGCATGCCTGACTGCGATCATGATTTTCCAGGCGCTCGCGCCTTCCACAGAGGTGTTCGCGCAAGAGCTCGACGCCGTTATGGAGGCGTCTGTCTCTGCCGCACGCGCCGCGGGCAACACGGCGCGCTCCGTACAGGATGCTGTGGCAACCGCGCTGCAAGATGCTGACCAGGCTGCATCTGATGACGCCGCGACGACTCCGGGCGCCGACGCGGGCGCCACCGAGGGCGGCGACGGTTCTACCAACGCTGGCGAATCGCAGGACTCCACGACCGATGGAACCACTAACGGCGATACCCCAACGGAGGGCGACGCGTCCCAAGACGATGCGGCTGCCGATGAGGGTGCTGCTGACGAAGAACAAGCGGATGACGCGGACGCGGATGCCGCTGCCCAGGCAAACACCACCTACCCCATCACTACTGTCGAGGTTCTCAGGCGCAAGTTGGGTGACGGCGATGTCATCACCGACGGCTCGGGCGCCGTCACGGCCATTATCTTTGAGTCAAATGCCGACCTTATCGCCATCTCCAACACCGATCCCGCCATCTACCAGAACGCGAGCATCTCCAAAGGTGGCTCGACCGGCATTGACTTCGACGTGTGCGGCGCGGAGATCGTGGACGGCCTGGGTAGCCTCACGTTCCAGGGCTTCGGCAGCGATGCCTACCCTTTCAAAGGCGCGCTCAACCTCGGCGACAGGACCCTGACCGTCAACAAGACGCTCTTCAACAACATCGAGCTCGGCGACGCCAACAGCACCGTAAAGCTCACCTGGAAGGGTACCGATGCCCAGCCCATCGTGGCCGCAAAGGTCACGGGCGCGGACAAGACGCTTGCTGCCACCGTTACCGTGGGCACGCCCAAGAGCGATACCGAAAAGGACATCTGCAAGCTCACCTCGCCGCTTGTGGGCGAGGTCACGGGCGCGCTCACGCTTAACGCCACCTACACGACAAGCGCGAACAGCCCCCTGGCAGTCGATATGCAATCGAGCGCAGGCAACATGGGCTTGCTTGTGAACACCCTTGCCGAGGGAGCATCGCTTACGCTTGCGGGCCTCGCCCTGCCGGACAAACTCGACGGTACCCCCACTATCAACGCGACAGCCGATGGCGCCAACGCGGGAGGCCTTATCGGCGAGGCGCGGGAGGGTGCCACCGTCGCCCTACCAACTGGCATCGATGTCTCGGCGCTGAGCGTCGCAGGTAAAAACGCGGCGGGCGGTCTTATCGGTAAGGCGACTAAGCTCACGCTCAACATCGCTGATGGCGTAACGGTTAAGCCGGCGTGCAACGTCGGCGATAAAGACAGCGCTTGCTCCGGTGGCGTCATCGGCGACGTGAGCTTTGCGCAAGGATTTATCGTTAAGCCCAACATGTTCGATCTGGGCGAGCTTGTGACGCTTGGCGCAACACAGCGTGCCGGTGCCCTCTTTGGCGTGGCCGATATTTCTAATGGCGACATCGTGGTGCAAGGCGGAACGTATAAGAGCAAGTTCACCTTACCGGAAGAAGTTAGCGTCAACGGCAGCTACGGTGGCCTTGTCGGCAAGGTGTTCGCGACGGCAAAAGGCGACGATGAGCCGCTGCGCGCCCTTGTGGTCCAAAAGGATGCGGATAAGAAAACGTGCTCAATTGAGTTTGAACTTGCGGGCAAGCTGTCCGATACGGGCGGCGTTGTCGGCTATGTTGGTGATAGCGCAGCTCCCAATCCGCAGCCTGTCGCCGTTGTGCTCGACGGCGTGACGGTTGCGTGCAAGGGAGATGCTTCGGCGCGAACGGACGCCGGAAAGTTCGGTGGCGCCGTGGGCGTTGTCGACACGCGCAATGTCCTTGACGTGCGAGATTTCAAACTTACAAGCGACAATCCTATCGGTAAGGCGCAAAGCAACCGTGCCGCGGGAATTGCGGGCTCCGCATGGAATGCTGTAATCAAATTCAGCGGCATCACGGATCTGTCGGGCGCAAGTTTTGCCGAAAACAGCACGACGGGCCAGCTCGTATACGAGAACCACAACGCGTTGATTTTTGCTGTCGGTGATGGCTCTGGCGACAAATTGACCGACCAGGTTACTACGGGCTGGATATTCAGGCGTAGCAGCACGGCCTCAAAGACAGACGACATCGCGACCTACGGCGAGGTCATTCGCTTGGGTAAGGGCCTGGGCAATAGCTTTATTGCGCTCGATCCGAACTCGCACAAGTTGACCTTGCCGACGTCGCTGACATCAGGCGGCGGTGCCTACACCCTAACCTCTGTTGAGGATTTCGCCAAACTTGCGATTACCTGGCAAACCAACGGCTACTACTCGATGGTTGACGGCGTTACCGAAAACAACCTTAACGGCTTGCAGTCCTCGACCATTACGGTGAACGGCACTATTGATCTCAAAGGCACGGGCCTGACGGGTTTCACGCAGGATCGTGCAGACGGCTCGCAAGTTTTCTCGGGAACGTTGAACGGTGGCGGCACAAATGGCAACGGCACAATTAACCTTGCCGTCGGCGAGCCGTACGGCATGCGCGGTGGGGCCGTGCTTGGCGAAGGCGACACGAGCAACGGCAACGGCAAAACCTACCGCCACGGACGCCTAGGCTTGTTCGCCGCCGTCAACGGCGCAACCATCTCCAACGTCACAATCGCTGGCTCCATGAAGTTCGACAATGGTTCGGCTATCGATGCCGGGTCGCTTGCGGGTGTCATCGTCGGTAACCTGGCATTGTCTGGCGTAACGTGCAAAACGAATATCGCGTGCGATGATACGTTTGCCAATGACGTGAACATTGGTGGTATTGCGGGCAGCGTGTCGGCGGCGTCTACGGTTGCGTTTGAGGGCAACAGCAAGGCCCAGGCTACCATCACTAAAGCTCAAACGCTTAACGGCAATATGCGCATTGGCGGCGCCATCGGCTATGTGAGCGACTATACCTCGACATTCAATGTTACGGGCCTCGAAGTCGGCGGCGAAATCAAAACCGGCGATTGCGCCGGCGGCAAGATCGCCCAAGTCGGTGGCTTTATCGGCTGCATTGTGCAGGGATCGAACGAGAAGAACGTTATCATTACCGGTCTTAGCTTTAGTGAATTCGCTATGACCGTGGGCAAGAACGGCGACAAGTTCAACGGCGCCGGTGGTCTTCTGGGCTACAGCTGGGGCAACGCCATCGTCACCATTGGCGATACTGCTGCGAATACCAGCGGCAGCACCTATGCCCTCAAAACTACCAACAACACGACCGTGACCGCAAATAGCTCTACCGAGGTCGGCGGCCTCGTATACGCCGCTAGTGGACACTGGATCATCAATAATTATGCTATCAATTTGGGCGGAGCTTCCTTTACCGCTAATAATGCCACCACGCTTGGTGTTCTTATTGCTCGAGGCAGTACATCTGATTCAACCAATGGCTTTGGTGCCGAGACCTCCTATAGCGGTCTTTATTTGGAGGGCAAGGCCTGGTGGGGCACGGCCTATGCCGTAGGCGGCCTGTCTATCACCGCCCCGAAAGTAAAGATATACGACGAATGGCTTGCAAATGGCGTAAAGCCCAAAAGCAATCTGATCGATAACGGCTGCAATGCGGTTGTCTCACTTCATACCAAGGACGAAAAGCTGGACATGAGCGGAGATCCCGCTAAAGATAATAGTTATCAAAATCGAATTGCTCCTGACAAGCTGCCACAAACAAACGGTTCTGTTCGCTACTACTACAATCTTGACAAAGCATATGCGGAGGTAGGCAACAAACCGGAAAACGCTAGCAAAGACAATTGGATGAACTCCGCAGAGTACTTATTACTTTGGTGTGCGTACCTGTATGCTCCTAGCGCGATTCAGGGCTATATCATTCCGGGAAATCAGGCTATTTTCCAAGGAAACAATATTGGCACGAGCGACAGCGCGGGCGTGGAAATCAATTTAGATGGATACAGTTTCTATCCTACTGACCCCGCGAAGGGCTCAACGGTTACTGTGAATAATGCAACGATTACGTTCCATTATTCCGACATTAAAGCTGAGCAAAAAGGTAACAAAAAGAATAGCGAAGCCACGCAGCACGAAAATATGCACTGCGCTCTCATCGGAACCCATACGGGTAGCCTCAAGGTTAAAAATGTCACGCTTGCAGGCACCGTGGGCTCTATTGTGAACGATGCGGGAAGTTCGTCCGGTGCACTTGTGTGCCGCTGTATCTATGGGCCCATCAATGAGACTAATGTGGCGCAGCTCGAGATAGATGGTCTGACACTCGACGGCTTGACGGTCGACGGTGTGAATGACAATACCAGTTACGCTCCTCTGCTTATCAGCGAGATGCAGACATGCGTGAACCTGAGCGCTAAGAATATTTCAACCCGTAACTACGCGAATGGGGCCACGGCGGCAACCTCGCTCTTCGGCAGACTCGGCGTGGGAAAAAATTCCGATCAGGTGACGGCGAAGTTTGAGCAAATCAGCTTGCCCAGCCAAAAGGACAATACGATCTTCACCCATGCGAGCCTGCTGGAGAGTTTTGGCTACGGAAGCACGAGCACGGGTTCTGCGGACTACACCTTTACTAAGGCCGATGCCGATGCAGGCAAGGTGACATACGGATCTGAGATTGATGGGAGTACGGAGTACCCGGGCAAGCAGCTTTGGTATTACGACAAAGAAACCTATGCCACCCCTAATGGCTTGGTGACGGTTGATAAAAAGCCGGCAGATGCCAAGAATCCTCGGTTTGGTGACTATCGTCCTTATGTTTACAAGGGAAAAGCCACCGAGGATGGCGTCCAGTATCACGAAATCAAGGTTAACCAGCGCATCCCTAACCTGATGACGGGGTGCGGGACGTATGGCGATCCGTACACCGTTAAGGACGCGACGGAGATGAACACCATTGCCAATTACATAAACAATGGCACTGCCCTCGACGGCTGGGAAGTTACCATTGCTGCTGATCAGACCATACTGTGCGAGAGGCGTAGCGACAAAACGAAGACCAACAACGAGGTTGTGTACGTCTACAAGCAGAGCAATCCAAGTGAGAGCAAATGGGAGAAAAGGATCGGTGAAACGACCGATTCAAACCAGACGCTAAAAGACGAAACGATGCGGCGTTACATTCAAAGTGCGTATTACAGCATTAAGCCTGCTGAGGGCAATAAGATTACCGTCGATGCGGCCTCGTTTGGCGGCTTTGGTAATAAGGCCAACCCGTTCCGCGGCGTTATTGTTGGCGACCCTAAGTCCTCTGGGCCTGTAACAATTGAGATTAAAAACAACAAGGGCGAGCTTCGCGGCCTTATTCCCTATAGTTACGGCAGCGTGGTGCGCAATCTCAACATCAACTATGTGAATGCGCAGGCGACCATTACTTATTCTGAGAAGGATGCGGACGGCGTACCGACGGCGTTTTTCGGCGGCGTTATCGGCTGCATTCTTGGCGGCGATAACATTATTGATGGCGTGGTCGTAAACAACCCAAATAACGGCTCGTCGACGTACCGCTTTACGGTTGCCGGTGACGGGGGTAAGCGTCATCTTGTCCCTATCGGCGGTTACGTCGGTGCCATTGCGGGCGGTGGCGTGATTTTCCGCAATACGGGCGATTCATGGCGTGGCGGCACAAAGGAAAAGTTCCTGCCCGTTGCGGAAGGCGGTGACAACTTCCAGCTGTACGACAACCCCTACGTTGGTCGTGTGATTGACGGCTATGCCTTTAGCGAGGGCCGTGCCATTGATAACGGTGACGCTAACTACAAGATTAACGAGCTCAATGTAGAAGACACCGGCTGCGTAACCACGACCGATACGTACATGAAATTCAGCTGGGGTGCCGGCCAGCAAAACAACAAGGCTCCTAAAACTACAGTTAAAGATCAACAGGGCCTGCTCGTGCTGTCTGCCATTATCAACAGTGGCGCGGGTGCCGGAGCTGCTCATACCGACGTGACTGATGGCAGGGGCACGTATCGCGGATCACATGCGTATGAGGGCAGTAGCGTCCACGGCCCCATCTCCTCGACGGGATACAAGTTCGGAAATGAACGGTATGGCAAGGTTCGCAATGCGAATTACGCTTCGGTCGGAAAACCCACCGATGCCACTGCAGCGAGTGATTTCGCGACTTCGATTAACGATGATCTCAAGGCGCCGGGCAATCAGGAGTACCAAGGTCCGCTGAACGGCGAAGACGGACAAGTTATTAACTCGCCTTACTTGGTTAAGAAATATGCGACCGATTGGCGCACTGGCTATGTGTGTGCGATGGGCGTTTGCGGCATGGACCTGCAGTTTAAGCAAGGCGACCCCTATGATATGACGAATTACGGATCTGGGTTCTTGGGTCTTTCGGGCCGCTATTACTCAAACGCATGCGCGACCGACAAGAAGGTCAACGACAAAGATTTCATCACCCCGGGTATCGCCACCATCAATGGCAACGGCGCGACGATTAAGGTTAAGAACAACACGCGCGAGTATGTCGATGATGACTACAACATTGCAGGCGTAGGCGGCTTGTTCAGCACCATCAAGTTCTACTCGAATCAATTCAATAAAGGAAGCATTGAAGAGAGCGGCAATGCAAACGTATGCAATCTCAACTTCGAGAGCTGCAACATTTCGCTTACCTATGTAACTCCGACTGGGGCGGAGCAGTCTACGTCGACGAGCAATACAAACAGCGGCTCGGTGGGAGTCGGCTGCCTTGCGGGCTCAACTGCAAACCAGGGAGTTGATGACAAGGTCACCTATGGCGTGTTCAAAAACGTCGGCATTTCTAACAGCACCGTAGTCGGAGGCTGCACGGCTGGCGGCCTCATTGGAAGTGCTGGCCTTATGTCGCGCAGCACCGATGGCGCCAACGGTTCGATTGTGAATTACAGTGGAACGTCCTCTCCGGTGCAGCTCTATGATTGCTCGTACACCGGCCTTAATGTCACGGGCGAGAAGAATGTCGGTGGCTATGTGGGTGCGGCCGCGTCGGCGTGCGGTGTGTGGACAACCGCGGGCACAGGGGTGAGTGAAAGGACCGTTGGCAAAAACTCGACCATAACTGCCACAGGGACAGTGCGCTACGTGGGCGGCGTGCTCGGCTTTGTCGAAAGAAGCGATATCTCGGTCAACACCAAAATCGGCACCACCGAGGTAGTCCCGTCGAGCACAGCAGTCATCTCTGGGGTAAACGTGCTAGCCACCGGATCGAACTCCGATGACCATATGGGCGCCGGCGGCGTGGTCGGACGCGCCCGTGGCGGCGTTATTTCTATGAGCAACGTGCGCATTGATGGCAGGGGCGGCACCGAGAACGCTGTCATCGGCGATAAGACCGGAACGAACACGAAGATCTACAATGCGGGCGGCCTGATTGGTGAGGTTACGAGTAGCGGTAGCCCCAACAAGTACTGGTTCGAGGACTGCAATGTCAAGAATGTCAGCATCGCCGGCACCGGCAAATGCTCGGGCGGGCTTATCGGCTTCTTCTACAGCAATGTGAATATTGCTTGCAACAACATTGCGATCGAGAACGCTACGATTAAGGGCGGCTGGAGCGGCGGTCTGCTTGGCGCGAATAACGCGTCTAACAGTGGCTCCGTCATCGTCAATGTCACCAACACAAAGGTATCCAACACCACGTTTAGCGAAAAGTCCAACGGCGGCATTATGGGCGATGGGCGTGGCCAGTTCCATCTGGTAAACGTGCTCATGGACAGCAATAGCTACAATGCGGGCAAAACCCAGGGCGTACTCTTGGGCGAGGTTGACACGGGGGATGGTAAGTACAGCCTTTCCGCAGCGGGCGTGGAAGTAAAGCCCGGTAGTGGCAAGACCACGAGCGACCTGCCGCCGATGGTTTACACGACCAATACGAATACGGCTGCTGTTAACGAGAAAACTTATATTGCCTTCGGCGACTACAACGGCACGGCTGCCGCGCCCAACGAGAACAAAACGCTTTACGGCGCAGGCGATACCGCTACCACGGCGGCAAGCCCGTACGTGACCACGAGCCCCGTGAGCACGCTGGCGGTGCGTGCCTCCAACGGCGACACCACTGATCGATATCTGTTTGGCGACGGTGCCGCCATTAACACCGCGGCGACCATCCAAAGCCAGGTCAACCAAAGCAAGGCGGGTACCAGTTTTCCCGGCCGCTACACCTATACCAATATCGGCGGCATCAACGATGCCGGCGCATACCAAAACACGAGCACCTATAGCGCGGACAGCTCGCGTAGCACCTATAACGCTAACAACATTACTTCGGGCAAGAAGGCCAAAACTGACTTCCCCGTGCTCGTGATTCCGGGCAACGATACCACGACGGTGGAGAGCTTCCTGAACATCGTGACCAATGGCGGCTTCTCCGATGCCCGCCGCCTCAACGGCAGCACCGCGCATGTGACCGCCACCGCCGAGGTCTTCTCGCTCGCCGATAACGGCACCTTCGTCAAGGACGCAGCCGCCTCGCAAGCGCCCACGCTCAAGGTGCTCAACAACGGCACGAGCTCCATGGTTTTCCGCGCGAGTACCGACTGGGACAACGAGCGGGGTCGCTTCACGCTGCTCACGGTCACTTTTAGCGAGGCCGGCCAGAGCTACCGCGTGCAGGTGCCCATCATCGTTAAGCGCATGCTCGAGATCGACTTTACCGCCACCTACTCCGAAGGTGCGAACTTCAAGGCTGCCGACTATGCGACAAAATACGACAAGCACGTGCTTGTGAGCAGCGGCGACACCATGACCGGCTACCTTACCTGGACCTATGGTAGCGCCCGGGGCGAGCCAGTCGCTTACGGCTGGAACACGCTGCTCGAAGCCGGCGGCTCCATGGGCCCGCTCAACAAAAGCATCACCTTCGGCGCCACGCTGCCCGAGGGCACGCAGCTCACACTCGTGGACACTGCTCATAACAACCGTGAATACCACTGCACGGTGGGCGCGGGCGGAGCGGCGTCGGTCAAACTCACCGAGTTTGTGGACGCTAGCAAGAAGGCCTACGTCGAGCCGTGGCTGAGTGAAACCGTGGGCGTGAAGGCCGATGAGGCCAAGGAGGACAAGGACGGCGCTTGGGTCAAGCTCGCCGATGACGAGGTCAAGGACAAGAGCCAGGCCGAACTCTCGAAGATGGCTGGCGCCAAGGTCGATGGCGCGTACTACCGCGCGCGCACTTCTTCCGACATGACGGGCACGTTCTATACCCTCTCCGTTGCCGAGGAAGAGCCCAAGAGTGAGAACTTCTACTTGGTGGTGCGCACGCCGGCGGGCTCTGCGGGTGTCAACGGCTACACCGCAACTACGGTGGACACGAGCCTCAACGAGCACATCAACTACCTGCTGCGAGGCAAGAAAGCAGCCGACGGCAAGGCTGCCGAGGATGGGCACCAGAATACGCCCTCGACCTACAGCGTGGCATCAAACTACACGCACAACCTCGTTGACAACAAGCGTAACCTCGTCGACAACAGGGACAGCATCAACCGGATGGAGCTCAAGGAAGCCACCTATTCGCTTTCCATGAACGTGAGTGACACCGTGACGTTTGACTCGAGCCAGCAATACACGAGCTCTGACGCGCTGTATTATCAGCTCGATTCATCGCTTGTCACCTATCACGATGGCGTCATCGCGGGCTCGGTGGGATACCCCACGGGCACGCAGGGTGGCTACGCGTTCTACGTTAAGGTGGGCGAGAACTACTACACCTGGAACGGGTCGGGCTGGACTTTGGCTGGTACAACCCCGATCCCGGCGGTATCGGGCCTTAGCTGGACTGCGGGCGGCGGCGATATGTCGCTTGTGCTTGCCGACGCTAGCGGCAATCCCATCGATATATCGGGCCTGCGCGAGATCGCCAAGAACCATAGCAATGCCTTCACCGTTACCATGGAGGCCGCGCTCACCATGAGCGAGCCTGCCTGCCAGGCGGGCATCGTGGCCTCGCAGAACAGCGGCACCGACCGCTACACCAAGCCCAACTACCGCGTGTATCTTTCCACGCATGCCGACACGCTCAGCACCAGTAGCAACTCGGCATACAACGATGGCGGCGCCGGATATTATCGTATGGATGTGGGTTCGTCGACTATCGCGCTCGAGGCGTCTAAGAAATCTCAGCTGGGCATCAACATTGATGACCTCAAGTCCGCCGATGGCGCTATCGCTCTGGTGGGGACGTATGATCTTTCCAAGCTGTCGGGCGGGGACAGTAAGATCAAAGCGGCTGATAAGGTGACCTATACGTTGAGCTTGCAGCGCAAAGATGATGGCAAATATGTTGAGATCGACGATATCTCAAAGTACATTACGGTGCTCGGTAGCGACAAGCTGGGTACGGGCGCTTTGAGCACCGATGGCGGCAGTTACGTCTTTACCGACACCAAGCCTCACGGCTTGTTCGCCACGCGTGACGGCAACAGCCTTGCCTTTAAGCACGCCTTCCGCGTTAAGGTGAACACCGATGTTGAGACGGCCGGGCAGACCTATGCCAACTACCGCCTGGTGCTAACGGCCAATATGTCCGGTGGCGGTGTAAACGACACTCCGGTCAACGTCAGCAACCTCGCTGGCTATCCGCACTCCGACTACGTGACGTACACGCTGGCGCGCATCAACACCGACGGCATTCGCCATAAGGCGAAAACCAACTAGCCACGCGAGGGGCGGCAACCACCCGGTTGCCGCCCCTTTTCTTGTTCGCTTGGCCTACTGCTGCCTAGCTTCCCACCTAGCTTTCCAGCTTTCCACCTTAGGTGGTAAGTTAAGTGGAAAGCTGGAAAGTAAGTGGAAAGTTACATGTAGGTGCGGACTGACGAGGGGTTAATAATTACACAAACCAGACCAAGCCAAACAAAAAGATACCAATCTGGTTGGTAAAGCACCGTCAATGGACCGCGAGCCAACTAGCTGCGTAAATAAAACCTAAAGAACTGTTGCAAATGAATGGCAAATGCCCAGATGCCACCGTTGCAATTTTCAATTAACTGCTACGCGCGAACAGCAAAATGCTACTATCTAACTTGCACGTAAGAAGGCAGATTAACGGTTAAGGCTAAGAAGTGGCAGGTATGTCGGAAGCAACTAGGACTCGCACGCATGCGCCCGAGGTTAGGCAGCGCGCCGTCGAGATCCTCCAAGAGGGGGTCGGCCACCGCGCCCTCGCCGCAAAGCTTGGCATTCCCCAGGCCACGGCTCGTCAGTGGGCCCGCGCATATGCCGTGGGCGGTGCCGACGCCGTGCTCAATGCAGGCGCTCGTCATCACACCTATTCGTACGACGTAAAGCTCGCCGTGGTTAAGGACCGTCTGGAAAACGGTCTGACGGTTCGCGAGGCCATGATCAAGCACGGGATTCCCAGCGAGTCTTCGGTTAAGGCCTGGTGCCGCCAGTATCGCGAGAGCGGTGAGTCCGCGCTGGTCGATAAGCCGCGCGGACGCAAGCCGCGCGCTAAAAAGGCGGAATAGCAAACGGGATGGTGCGCCCACAGGGGCGCATTTTTCTTGCCGTGCCAACTTTTCGGACCGCCGCGAGCCTATCGGGTTATCCTCCAACGTGGTCAATAAACCGCGCGCAGTGCCCGCGCGCCCGTCGCTGCGGTAAGGGAACGTCACCCCTCTGCTCCAAAGCGGACGCGCCCTTGCCCCGTACGCCTAAAACTCCCCAGTTGACCGAAAACCCGCCGCCGCTACTCCTCAATTGAGCTATAACGTTAAACAATTGCAGCGTTTTTGCATGGGGGAGTGATGGTATGACGCTACTGTATTTCCTTACCTTGTTTCCGCTGGTACCGGCGCTGGGCATGCTGCTCGCGCGCGGTGACCGCGCCCGCGATGCGGTGGGGCTCATAGGTTCCGGCATTATTATGGCGGTGACAGTTGTAGTCGCCGTCATGTTTTTTGGCACGGGTCCGCAGAGCTTTGAGGTCGCCCCCAGCACCTCGCATGTGCTCTCGATCATCAGCTCCGCCATCGATGTCATCCTGTGCGCCGTCATCCTGTACAACGCGTATAAATATAGGAACGGGCTCACCACGGTGCTCGGCATAGTCCAGCTGGTGGGCTCGCTCGCCTTTGCAGCCATGACGCTGCCCGCGGCCGAAGCCGTCACTGCAACGCCGCTCTACCTGGACTACATGAGCGTGATCATGGTCCTCGCCGTCGGCATCGTCGGCAGCTTGATTTGCGTGTATGCCTTGGGTTATATGAAGGACTTCCAGGCGCACGATGAGCACGAGGCTGCGCTGCGCGGGCAGACCGCGCCCGACCGTCGCCCGCAGTTCCTGGCGCTCATGTTCCTGTTTCTCTCGGCCATGTTCGTCATCGTGACGAGCGACAACCTTGAGTGGCTGTTCTGCGGCTGGGAAATCACCACCGTGTGCTCGTTCCTTATGATTGGCTACACGCGCACGCCCGAGGCCATCAAGAACGCCTTCACCCAGATCATCCTCAACATGCTGGGCGGCATCGCGTTTTTGGCGGGCCTTATGTTTCTGCACGTTAACGGCATGCCGCTGACCATCTCGGGCATGATTGAGCTTTCCGGCGCCGGCACCGCGCAATCCGCGCTGCTGGTGATGCCGGTCGTTCTGCTGTCGCTCGCCGCGCTCACCAAGGCCGCGCAGATGCCGTTCCACACTTGGCTGTTGGGTGCCATGGTTGCCCCCACGCCCACGAGCGCCCTGCTGCACTCGTCCACCATGGTCAAAGCCGGCGTGTTCCTCATGGTCAAGCTGAGCCCGCTCTATGCCATCTATCCCGTGACCGGCTTTATGGTCACGAGCGTGGGCGCCATCACGTTTTTGCTCGCCGCCATCATGGCCATCTCGCAGAGCAACGCCAAACGCGTGCTCGCGTACTCCACCATTTCCAACTTGGGACTCATCAGTGCCTGCCTGGGTGTCGGCGCGCCCGAGGCCGTATGGGCGGCCATCTTCCTGATCCTGTTCCACACGGTGGCCAAGTCGCTGCTGTTCCTGTGCGTGGGCACGGCCGAGCATCATATCGGCAGCCGGAATATCGAGGACATGGACGGCATGTTCAGCCGCATGCCGCACCTGACGCGTCTGATGATGCTGGGCATTATGGGCATGTTTGTGGCGCCGTTTGGCATGCTCGTGTCCAAGTGGGGCGCCCTGGTGGCGTTTGCGCAGACCGGCAACGTGCTCATGATCATGGTGCTTGCCTTTGGCTCAGCCGCGACGTTTTACTTCTGGGGCAAGTGGCTTGCCAAGCTTTCGGGCGTCGACCCCACGGCTCAAAACGTTGAGGTCAATGTCCATAAGACCGAATGGATGGCCCTCAACACCATCGCCGCGCTGCTGATTCTGTGCTGCGTGGCGTTTCCGGTTATCTCGAGCGGTCTGGTGTCGCCTTACTTGGCCATGGTGTTTGGCCGCGTGCCGTACGTTATTGGCAAGGACGCCATGTATCTGATGGTGGTTATCGTGGCTTTTATCGCCGTGGTGCTGCTGACGTCATTCCGCGTGAGCAACAAACCGCACGTCAACGTGTACCTTTCGGGCGTGGGAACCGACAAATATCGCCATTTCCGCGGCTCGATGGGACACGAGGTGAAGGCCGAAAAGCGCAATTGGTACTCGGAGGACGCCCTTGGCGAGAAGCGTATTGGCCCCGCGGGTAGCGTCGTATGCTGCAGCATTATCTTGTTTGCGCTGCTGTGTTGCGCATGGATTGGGCCCGAGCGGCTTGCCATGAGCGCGCCCTCGGTGCTGCGCGGCAAGTATTTCGAAGGTTCGGGCGTCGTGGGCATCTTTATTGGCACCGTGGCGTTTGCCTTGCTGGCGCCGCTTGCGGGCGGCTTGATCGACGGCATCGACCGCAAACTTTCGGCTCGCATGCAGGGCCGCGTGGGCCCGCGCCTGCTGCAGCCCTTCTACGACGTTGCCAAGCTGCTGCGCAAGGCCCCTGCCAGCGTAAACACCATGGACGATACCTATATGGCGTGCGCGCTCATCTTTACCGTCGTGGGCGGCGGCATCTTTGTGTCGGGCTCCAACACGCTGCTGTGCGCTTTTATGGTTACGCTCGCCGCGATCTTTGTGGTGCTGGCGTCCGCCTCGACGCAAAGCCCGTTTGCCCAGGTCGGTGCCGACCGCGAGTTGCTGCAGGTCATGAGCTACGAGCCCGCCGTTCTGCTGATGAGCGTGGGCCTGTACCTTGCCACCGATAGTTTTGATTCCATCGCCGTGACCGGACAGACGGCGCCCATCATCGTGTACAGCGCGCCCATTTTCTTGGCGCTGCTTGCGGTGCTCACCATCAAGCTACGCAAGTCGCCGTTCGACCTTTCGTACTCGCATCACGCGCATCAGGAGATTGTCCAGGGCGTCGCCACCGAGATGAGCGGCGGCACGCTGGCCAAGATGACCCTTATGCACTGGTGTGAGACCGTGCTGTTTTTGATGTGGGTGGGCATGTTCTTTGTTTGGGACAACCCGGTGAGCTGGATCGTAGCCCTGGTCGTGATGGCCGCGACGTATTTTGTCGAGGTGCTGATCGACAACACCTTCGCACGCAGCACCTGGCGCAGCTGCTTTAAGCTCGGCTGGGGCGTGGCGCTGGTGTTTGGCCTGCTCAACCTTATGCCCATCCTCGTCGACGTGTTTATTTAGGAGGCGGCATCCATGGATCATAAAATGTCGCGCTCGCCGTGGGTTATTCATTACGACGGCTCGAGCTGCAACGGATGCGATATCGAGGTGCTGGCCTCGCTCACGCCGCTGTTCGATGCGGAGCGCTTTGGCGTGGTCAACACCGGCAACCCCAAGCATGCGGATATCTTTTTGGTGACGGGGTCGGTCAATGCCCAGAACCTGCCCGTCGTGCGTCAGATTTACAACCAGATGCTCGAGCCCAAGTGCGTGGTGGCCTGCGGTATCTGCGCATGCTCGGGCGGCGTATTCCGCGATGCCTACAACGTGATCGGCGGCGTGGACCGCGCGATTCCCGTGGACGTGTACGCGCCCGGGTGCGCCATTCGCCCCGAGACGGTGATCGATGCCATCGTGGAGGCGTGCGGCATCCTGGACCAGAAGGAGACCGTGTTGCGCGCCGGTGGCGATCCGCTCACCGTGGGCGGTGCCGCTACCTGGGACGGTGGCGTTGAGCTGGGCGAGGACGGGTTTGTGGCTGCGGGGGCCGGGACTGACGGTGCCGGTGACGCGCCTGCCGGGAAGCCTGCTGCGCCCGCCGCTGGCGACGCACCTGCTGAGATGCCCGCCGCTGCAAAGGAGGCCGAGTAATGCAAAAGGCTATCTATACCACCGTCGGGATCGACAAGCTCCTGTCGCATGTCCAGGCGCTCAAGGGCGTCGGCGCGCGCTTTGTGCAAATGCATGCCGAGCGCAACGTCGACGACGGCTCGTATCGCTTGGTCTATACGTTTATCAACGTCCGTGCTGCTCAGGAGCATATTGCGCAGGACGGCAGCTATGCGATCGAGAACCTGGTGGTCGAGGGCATCGACCAGTACCAGGAGATTCCGTCCATCAGCTCGTATTACCCCGCGGTGTTCCCGTTTGAAAATGAGGCCCACGACCTGTTTGGTCTTGCCATCACCGACATGCAGATCGACTTTAAGGGCTTTTTCTACCAGGTCTCGACTGCCGAACCCATGAGCGTCATCACGCCCGAGGTGAAGGCTGCGCGCGAGAAGGCCATGAAAGTCCGCGCGGCCGCCGAGGCCAAGGCGCGCAAGGCCGCGGCCGAGAAGGCCGCCGCGGCTGCGGCTGCTGCGGGGGAGGGTGCCGCGGGTGCCGGCGATGCTGCGGGCACTGCCGCTGCTCAGCCCGCTGCTGCTGCCGGCTCCGATGCCCAGCATGACGATGCCGCTGCGAAGGCCGCGCTCAAGGCCGCCGAGATGGAGGCAAAGCTCGCCGCCATGGATCCCGAGAAAGCGGCCAAGGTCCGTGCGGCGCTTGCCGCCAAGGCCGCCCGCGACAAGCAGAAAAAGGAGGCGTAAGGTCCATGGCTCATCGCTCCGTAATTCCGTTTGGCCCGCAGCACCCGGTGCTGCCCGAGCCGCTTCATCTGGACCTGGTGATCGAGGACGACCGCGTCATCGAGGCAATTCCGCAGATCGGCTTTGTGCACCGCGGACTCGAGAAGCTCACCGAAAAGCGCGACATGCACCAGTTTGGCTACATCGCCGAGCGCATCTGCGGCATTTGCGCCGTGGGCCACAGCTACGGCTATGCCAGCGCCTGCGAGCGCATGCTCGACATCGAGGTGCCCGGCCGCGTGCAGTATATCCGCACTATTTTGCACGAGCTTTCGCGCATCCACTCGCACCTGCTGTGGCTGGGCCTGCTCGCCGATGCCTTTGGCTTCGAGGCGCTGTTCTATCGGTCGTGGACCCTGCGCGAGCAGATTCTCAAGATCTTCGAGAGCACGTGCGGTGGCCGCGTGATCCTTTCGATTAACGAGATCGGCGGCCTAAAGCACGACATTGAGGACTCCGAGCTGGCTGGCATTGTCCAGACGCTCGATGCCATGCGTCCCGACTACGAGGCCCTGGTGCATACGTTTTTGGACGACGTCAGCTGTGGCGAGCGCCTGCATGGCGTGGGCGTGATCAGCAAGAAGGACGCGCTGGATCTGTCGATGGTCGGCCCGTTTGGGCGCGCCTCGGGCGTGGACTACGACGTGCGCATGTTTAGCGACGGTGCCTATGCGGACCTGGCTGCGTTTGAGCCGGTTGTCGCCACCGATGGCGATTGCTATGCCCGCTGCCAGGTGCGCTGTGCCGAGGTCACGCAGGCCATGGACATCATTAAGGAGCTTGTGGGCAAGATTCCGCACGACGGGATCGGCGGGCGCACCAAGCTTACGCCGGCCGACGGCGCACGCGGCGAGGTTGTGATTGAGCAGCCGCGCGGCGAGGCGTATTACTATGTGCGCGGTAACGGCACCAAGAACCTGGACCGCTTCCGCGTGCGCACGCCGACGTCGCAGAACCTGGCGGGTCTGACACATGCGCTGCAGGGCGTGCTCCTTGCCAACGTGCCCATGATTATCCTGACCATCGACCCCTGCATTAGCTGCACGGAAAGGTAGGCGCGGCATGAGTTTGCTGACATTTGCCAAGACGGCCTTGGGCTCTATGGTCAAGCAGCCGGTAACGGTGTGCTATCCGCAGGAGAAGCTCGCGGCACCCGAGCGCTTGCGCGGGCATATCGTCAACGACATGGACGCGTGCATCTGCTGCGGCATGTGTGCGCGTCGCTGTCCGGCGGGCGCGCTCGCAGTCGATCGCAAGGGTGGAACGTGGTCGATCGACCCGTATGCCTGCGTGGTGTGCGGTGAGTGCATCGAGAGCTGCCCCAAGCACTGCCTGACTATGGACACCGCCCGCACCCCAGTCGCAGCGGACAAGACTCCCACAGTAGAAACCAAGCCGGAGTAGCGCAGGGGTAGAACTGGAATA
>URBQ01000029.1 GCA_900546115.1 uncultured Collinsella sp. | reverse complement strand
CCGACGAGCATGAGGTTCTGCGGGTTGGGAAGCAGGCCGACGAGGTCGCGCGAGACCCACTGCGGCAGGTACTCGCTGACGAGTGCGCAGGCCCCGCCGCCCTTGAGCGGGAACGCGGTGTAGGTGAGGCCCGAACCCCCGCCCTCGATCTCCACTGTGCCCGGATCCGCGGCGAGTGCCGTACGGGCCATTTCCGTCGCGTCCTCGAGCCGCGTGCTCTCGAGGTCTGTCATCAGCACGTATCCGTCCTTGTTCAGAATGAGGTAGCGGTACGCCGTCGGCACGTCCTGCTGCCCGCAGACGCCGTCGCGTGCCAGGCCCTCCGCGACCTCGCGCGCATTGGCCGGCCCCCAGCTTGCCTCGTAGACGAAGCCCGCGTTGATCGCCACGGAGAGCACCATGAACGAGGCGAGCCACGCCGTGGCAACCGCCGCGAACGCGTAGGCGAAGTAGCGCGCGATGACGAAGGAAAGCGGCATGCCGCCGCGACCTCGCGCCCCGATTCTCAGAGCTGCCACTTGTACCCCATCCCCCAGACGGTCGCGATCGGATCGGCGCCGGCCTCGGAGAGTTTCCTCCGGGCGCGGCTGACCTGCATGGATATGGCCGCGTCGTCGGCGTCGCTCTCCCAGCCGAGTACCGCCTCGCGTATCTGCGCGCGGCTCATGACCTGCCCGGGGTGGCGGGCGAGGTACTCGCAGATGGCGTACTCGGTGGGCGTGAGCGGCACGGCCTTGTCGCCCACGGCGAGGCCGCGCGCCCCGAGGTCGATCCGCACCTCCCCGAAGGAGAGGGCGTGCGAGCGCGGCCGGCGCTCACGGCGTAGATGGGCCGCGACCTTGGCGCGCAGCTCCGCGGCCCCGAAGGGCTTGCGGACGTAGTCGTCGGCGCCCAGGCCGTAGCCGGCCACGGCGTCCTCCTCGGCCACGCGCGCGGTCAGGAAGACGATGGGCCCGTCGAAGTCTGGGCGGATCTGTCGCACGAGCTCGAAGCCGTCGAGCCCCGGCATCATGACGTCGCAGAGCACGAGGTCGAAGCGCGAGAGGTCCATCCCCGGGACCGCCGTCGGGGCCGCTGCCTTGACGACCTCATGGCCGTCGCGGCCGAGGACGCGCGCGAGTGCGTCGAGGATCGCCCGTTCATCATCCACTGCCAGTATCCTCGCCATGTTAGACCTCCTGAAACTCCCGTCGGAATTGTACTAGCGCCGCGCTCAGCGGTCCAGAACCCTGCGCGCAGCCGCGGGCGCCTCGGCCGCGTCGCACGCGCGGTAGTGCACGCCCGAGCCGCCGCGCGCCTCGATCTCGAGCCAGCCCTCGCCGTCCGACTCTCGCCCGAAGAAGATGAGCTGGAGCTATCGGACATTGCCCCTGTCGTCCGCCGCGTCCACCAGGTAGACATAGTTCGCCCCCGCCCCGGTGGCGTCGGCGTAGGAGCTCGCGTGGCTGCCGGGCTCGGGCGCGGGCGCCCACATGGCGATCTCAGGGTTGGACGGCACGCAGTCGGCGATCGAGCGCAGCGCCGACCCCCAGCCGGCGTCGAGCAGGGCATTCCCGCCCAGGACGAGCGCTGCGGAGAGGAGGACGAGCATGGCGGCGAGCGGCCTCCTATGCATCTGCCCTCCCGTCCTCGAAGCGGCAGAACCAGGCGAGAAGGACGGCGTCGGCTGCCAGGGTGAGCACGAGGCTAGCGAGCGCAGTCGTGAGGAGAGGGCCCGCCGCGTGTGCGGCGTCGATAAAGGCCTCCACCCCGAGCGACCCCAGGCGAGCGGGCCAGGCGAGCGGCACCCAGCACAGGGGCGTCGCCAGGGCACCGGTGAGCTCGCCGGTCATGAGGCCGTGCGCAAGTCCGCCCACCGAGAAGAACGCGAGGAGCACCCCCGCAGCGCCGGCGCCGATGGCGGCGTTGCGGCCGAGGCGCAGGGCCACGCCGAGCCACAGCGCGTAGAGGGGCAGGCTGCCCAGCACGATGCCCGCCCACGCGGCCGCAAACGGAGCGGGCCCGAGCGGCAGGCGCCCGGCAACGGCGAGCACGGCCCCGAACACGCCGAGCGCCACGGCCAGCGCGGCGGCGCCGAGCGCCGCAAGGGCGAGCAGTTTCGCCGCGACGGCGCGCCCGCGCGAGGGGACCGCCATGAGGTTGGCGAGGCGCCCGGCAGCGCGCTCCTCGTCCACGGCAAGTCCGCAGACGATGGCGGACATGAGCGGCATGAGGGCGCCAAGGAACTGGACGTAGGCGTCTGCGCCCAGCGCCGGGTCCCATCGGGCTACGGAGAAGTACTCGCCGCAGGCAAGACCGGCCGCCAGGCCGCAGACGAGGTGCACCGCCGTGAGCGGGGAGCGCGCCAGGCGCAGGGCCTCGGAGAGCAGGGCCCGCGAGAGGGTCATGCGCGGCGTCGGGTCGGAGATTCGCGACATGGCCATCACCTCTCCTCGGAGTGCGCGAACCAGGCCGCGCCCGCCGCCGTGAGCGCGGCGAACGCGAGCGCGCTGACCGCAAGGCCCGCCAGCGTGAGCATGCCATCCGCCGCGAGCGCCCCGCCGAGCGCCATGTCCGCCGCGAGTGGCTCGCCGCTCGGCAGCACGGGGATGAAGCTCGTGGGGATGACCATGCTCGCCGACGGCGGAAAGAGCTGCGGCAACGGCACCAACGACCAGGCGAACCCACCCACGAGCTGCGCGACGAGCGGGCAGAAGATGCCCGCGAGCATGCCGAGCCGCACCGTGAGAAAGAGCCCTGCGGGGATCATCCACGCCGCGGTCACCGTGTTGACGAGCGCGCAGAAGAGCATCGTGAGCGTACCCGCGGCCGTGAGGCCCTGCGAGGAGAACGCCGATCCCGCGAGGTAGATGCCGAAGACCACAAGGTTCGAGAGCGTGCAGAGCGCGAGGCACCAGAGCGCCTTGGCCCACCAGGCGCGCCCGAGCGGGAAGCCCAGGCCCAAAAGCCCCCGCATCCGCGTGCGCGCGTCCGCCCGCGCGACGCACGCCACCACGAGCGTGAGAGCTACGGGCAGGAAGAGCACGTACCAGTAGTTCCATGCGCTGAATATCTGCACGCCCCGGTAGGGCATCGCGCCGAGCAGCGGCATCGGCAGCGCCATGAGCACGGCCAGGCGAACCGGCGCCGCGTGGCGCGACTTCAGGGCCTCGGCGCGCAGGCTCGCGAGCAGGCCGCCTTTCTCGCCGGTCATGCCGCCACCTCCCCGCGCGCTCGTCGCCCTTCCCGGCAGAAGCTCATGAAGAGTTCCTCGAGGTCCTGCCCTGGCCGAAGCACATCCTCGTAGGCGAGGCGCCCCCCGCAGATGATGCCGATGGTGTCCGCCATCTGCTGCACCTCTGAGAGGATGTGGCTCGAGACGATCACCGTCGTACCCGCCGCCGCGAAGCCGCGGATCTGGTCGCGCAGCTCCTCGATGCCGATGGGGTCGAGGCCGTTGGTGGGCTCATCGAGCACGAGCAGGCGTGGCTGGGCGATCAGCGCCAGCGCGAGCCCCAGGCGCTGCCGCATGCCCATCGAGAAGCGCCCGGCGCGCTTCTTCCCGGTGTCCGCGAGGTCCACGGCGGCGAGCACCTCATCTATGCGGCTCTCGGGAAGGCCCAGCAGCGTGGTGCGCACGCGCAGGTTCTCGCGCGCGGTGAGGTTGGGGTAGAGCGGCGCCTCCTCGATGAGGCTGCCGATTGCGTAGAGGTCCTCGCGACGCCAGGCGTGCCCGGCAAAGAGGATCTCCCCGGCCGTCGGCCGCAGCATCCCGCAGATCATCTTGAGCGTTGTCGACTTGCCGGCGCCGTTGGGACCGAGCAGCCCGTACACCTCGCCCTCGCGGATATGAAGGCTCACGTCGGCCACGGCGTCCTGCGCCTGGTCGCCGCGGCCGAAGCGCTTGGTGAGCCCGTGCGTCTCGAGCATGTAACCCATGGGTTTATCCTTTCTCTTCCGGGCGCGGGGGCCGAGCCACCGTGCCCGCGCGCCTTACCTTTCGGGTTCACCATCCATGGTGGGGCGCGTTTCTAACGAAGCCGTAACGGCCGTTGGGTTCTTTTGGCACTAGCCCTTCTCGACCCGCACATCATGATTAATTTGCTTAAGGCAACAACTTTCCCGACCGATGTAATCACCGAATCAAAACGTGTACATAAGCCATCAAAGATGCCGAAAAATGTCATATTTGGAGGCTGATGTACACAAATGCAGAATCCCGCACAACCCAGTAGCATCCTCCATATGTCTGGACTCTCTATGCTTACGCTGGATAGACATCGCCAGAACGGGTATAGTATCGAAAGTTTTGTCGTTTACCAGCGGGGGAGTCCTGTGGGCATCAAGAAGAAGATCAAAAAGAAGCTTATCGGCACTTCCGATTACCCGTCGAATAAGATCTTCACGATCTCCAATTTCATCACCTTTACGCGCCTCGTGCTCACGCTGGTCTTTCTGTACCTGTTTGTGACGGACAACAACCGTGTCGTCGCCATTGTCATCTATGCCATCGCGGCCTCCACCGACTGGATGGACGGTCAGATTGCCCGCATGACCAAAACGGTCTCATGGCTCGGCAAGGTCATGGATCCCATCTGCGACCGTGCGCTGTTGTTTACCGGCGTGCTGGGCCTGGTCGTCCGCGGCGAGCTGCCCATCTGGGTCTGCGTGCTCATTATCGGTCGCGATATCTACCTGGGCATCGGCACGCTCACCGTGCGGCACTACCACCGGCGCCCCATCGACGTTGTCTTTCCCGGCAAGATTGCCACGGCACTGCTCATGACCGGCTTCTCGCTCATGTTGCTTGGGTTCCCCGTCGTGGACGGCTGGCATCTGCTACCCGCCACGTTCACGGCGTTCCCGGGCCTCAACGGCAGCTCGGTGCCCCTCGGCATCTTTTTTGTCTACGGCGGCGTCATCTTCTCCATGCTCACCGCTGTCATCTATACCATTAAGGGAGGGGTGGCCATTAAACAGGCCATCGCGCATCCCGAGGATGAGGACATCGACTTTCTTAACCCCGAAATCGAAGACTAGGTCGTTGGGGTATGATTACGTACGGTACATTTTTTGCGGCACGTCCGCGTTAGATAGGGGTTGTCATGGACAACAAGGATAACAATATGCCTCAGAACGATAAGACTGCGGACGCTACCTGCGTTTTCCGTGTTCCTTCGAGCGATGTCACCGTTCCCGACCTTATGGCCAACGTGCGCATCACCGCTCCGGTTCTGTCCATCGTCAAGGGTCCGCAGACCGGAGCTGCCTTTGAACTCGAGGACGACGTGACCACTATCGGCCGCGATCCCGCGAACGGCATCTTCCTCAACGACATGACTGTCTCGCGCAGCCACGCACGCATTATTCGTGAGGGCCTGGGCGCCCGTATTGAGGATCTGGGCTCGCTCAACGGCACCTGGGTCGACGGGGCCATCGTCAACGGTGCTCCGCTGCATGACGGCTCTTCCGTTCAGATCGGTACGTTCACGCTCATCTACCACGAGAGCACGCCGGAGCGCATCGAAACCGGTGAGTAGGTAATGGCCGAACGCAACTATCTGAGTATCGGCCAAGTCGTCAACCTACTTCGAGGCGCATACCCCGATCTATCGAACTCAAAAATTAGATTTCTAGAAGATGAGGGGCTCATCGCCCCTCATCGAACGCCTAAGGGGTATCGCCAGTACTCCAAGGAAGACGTTGACCGTCTCGAGGTCATCCTGCACCTGCAGAAGACCCGCTATATGCCGCTCAACGTGATTAAGCAGCGCTTGGAAAACGCAACGGACCTGTCCACTTTGGCTTACGAGGTGGGTCTTCTGTCCGATGTCCCGCTTAAGACGGAGCCCAAGGAGACCAAGCAAAAGCTGCACCCCATCGAGACGATCCCCGATATGCTCGGTGTTGAGATTTCGTTTATCCGCTCCCTTGCCGAGAACGATCTTATCCGCATCATCAAGAGCCCGCAGAACCGTGAGCTCGTCGATGGCCGAGATTTCCCGATCATCCGTTACTGCTCGGAGCTGTCGCGCTTCCACATTGAGCCGCGTAACCTGCGCCAGTACGTATCGTCGGCAAACCGCGAGTCTTCGATGTTTGAGCAGGTGCTTGTGAGCATGCTCGGCATGGATACCTCCGATGACGAGCGCGACGCCAAGCTCGAGCGCGCTTTTAAGAAGCTGCACGACCTCACCGAGGGTGTGCACACCGCGCTACTTAAGAACCGTGTCTTTGAGTCGCTCAACGCCGTGGTCGAGGACGCTGACATCGATGCTCTCGATGAGGAGATTGCACGTTCCGAATCCACCAAGGCTAAAAGCGATGGGGCAAGCGTCCCCGCGGTTGCCGCGCACGAGGAGTCGCTCGTGCAACCGTCCAAGGTCGTCGTCCCCTCGCATAACCCGTCTGCTAACACGGGTAAATAATCGCCGTCCACCCGGCAATCCATGAAAGGTCACGCCATGTACGACTTCGAATCTCACATCGTCGATATCCCCAACTATCCCGAGCCCGGAGTCGTCTTTAAGGACATCACACCGCTCTTTGGCAATCCCGAGGCCCTGAAGGCCATGGTGGATGCCCTGGCCGAGCATTTTGCCGACATGGGCATTACCAAGGTCGTGGGACCCGAGGCCCGCGGCTTTATGGTCGGAGTTCCCGTGGCCGTCGCCCTGGGTGCCGGCTTTGTTCCCGCACGTAAGCCGGGCAAACTGCCGCGCAAGACGGTCAGCGAGAGCTACGAGCTCGAGTATGGAACGGATTCTATCGAGATCCACGCCGATGCCATCAGCTCTAAAGATACCGTGTTGATTCTGGACGACTTGGTCGCGACGGGCGGAACCGTCGAGGCAACAGGTAAACTGGTGCTAGATATGGGCGCAAAGCTTGTAGGCTATGGCTGTATCCTTGAGCTTGCGTTTCTTAACCCGCGCGAGAAGCTCACGCCTTCCCATGAGGACGTTGAGCTCTTTAGCCTGGTAACGGTGGACTAGCCGTTACCCTAATACTGGAAAGGAAGCTCCATGCGCACAGCAAATACGCACAGAAATATGGCACGCTGCGCTGCTACGGCAACCCTCGCTTGTGTTTTGGGCTTGGGCCTCGTGGCTCCGGCCTACGCCGATACCGCATCCGACCTTGCCGCTGCTCGTACTAAACTCGAGCAGATTGGCACGCAAACCCAGCAAATTCATGATGAACTCTCCGCGCAGACGCAGGAGCTTGATCAGACTGCAGGCGAGATCACGCAAAAGCAGCAAGAGATTGCCGAAGGTCAGGCAAAGCTTTCGACCTACGTTGCCGGTGAGTACAAGACCGGCGGCCTGAGTCTCCTTCAGGTTCTGACGGGCGTCGACGATCTGGGCGACATGCTCAACCGCCTGTTCTACTACGGTAAGGTGTCCGACAAGCAGGCCCAAACCATTCAGGAGGTCAAGGACCTTAAGCAGCAGCTTACCGATAAGCAAACCGAGCAGGAGAAGAACGTCGCCGCGACGCAGAAGAAGGTCGACGAGCTCAATGCTCAGCAGGCTGATGCCCAGAGTGTCGTGAACTCCCTGGATTCACAGTTGCAGGCCGAGCTTGCTGCCGAGGCCCAGGCCAACGCCGCGCTGCAGGCTGGCATAAATGCTAGCACCGCCGAAAAGGCCACGGTGAGCAACGACACCGCCGGTACGACCGAGAACACCGACAAGGGCGGCGGTACGACCAACGACGGCGGCGGAAACACGCCCGCACCCGCACCCGCGCCCGCTCCCACTCCGCAGCCCCCGACGCCCGCTCCGGCGCCGGCTCCGGCTCCGACGCCTTCCGCACCGAGCCAGTCCGTTGATGGCGGTTCCGTTGTTTCGCGCGCCTATAGCAAGCTCGGATACGCTTACTCTTGGGGCGGCATTGGGCCGAACAGCTTTGACTGCTCCGGCTTTGTAAGCTATTGCCTCACGGGACGCTACTGCCGTCTGGGCACCACCGGCACCTTCATGGGTTGGACCCGTGTGTCCGATCCGCAACCCGGCGATGTTGTGGTTAACTCCTACCATACCGGCATCTATATCGGCAATGGTCAGATGATCCATGCTTCCGACTACAGCACGGGCGTAATCATCAGCTCCGTCGCAGCCGGTATGAACAACAACTACATCTTCGTACGCTACTAATTTATTACTATAGCGAACGAACGTGGGCCCCGCGATCTTGAGTCACGAGGCCCATTCTTTTTGCCCCCACCTTTTGCCTTGAGATCAGCACGGCTATCTAGTATTCAAAACTAGATAGCCGTCCATTCAATCAAAAAGATGGCTATAATTGTTGGGGAACAATTAGAAAGGACCCTCAATGAGCTGGGCACTTATCTCCGATTCGAGCTGCAATCTTCGCGATTGGCAACCAACCGCACCTCATACCACCTTCGCATTTGTACCCCTTAAGATCCGAGTGGGGGAGCGAGAGTTTATCGATGACCTCACGCTCGACGTGCACGAGCTCAATAGCGCCGTGCAGGCGGAGTCGAGTGCTTCTTCAAGCGCCTGCCCAAGCGTAGGGGAGTGGGCCGAACTCTTTAGGCTTGCCGACAAGACAATCTGCATGCCCATCTCCGAGGGAGTCTCGGGAAGCTACAATGCCGCGGCCACCGCACGTGACATGGTGCTTGCCGAGGATCCGGACCGACAGATTCATCTGGTCAATTCACGCGGAGCCGGCGGCAAAATGGACCTGATCTTCCTGCTGTTCGACCGCTATCTTGCGAGCAACCCGGATTCCTCCTTTGAGGACGCCTGTGCCTACTTTGATAGCTTGGAGCAGAACAGCAAGATCCTCTTTAGCCTGTGCAATTACGCAAACCTCGCAAAGGCCGGACGTATCCCTAAGGCGGCCGGTGTTATTGCCAACAAGCTCAATATCCGCATTTTGGGCACGGCGAGCGAAGCGGGCAAAATTGAACTCGTTGGTCACACCCGTGGCGAAAAGAAGATGCTTGGCAAGATTATCGATACCATGGAGGCCGAAGGCTTTACTGGTGGCGAGGTCGTTATCGACCATGTAGAGAATGAGGCGGGCGCCCAGGCACTTGCCAGCCGCATTGCGGAACACTGGCCCGGCTCCAAGACCATCATCATGCCCTGTAACGGGCTAGATTCATACTATGCCGAGATGCACGGCCTCATTATCGGCTACGGCATGGGCGTGGCTTCGGGCCGATAATGTACAACTAGACAAACACACGGGCGGGATAAGGGGCCAGCGCTCTTTATCCCGCCCGTCTTATACCTCGGTTAGCTATGAAACCCATTGAACTTAAGATAGCTCATCAGATATGCCTTCGAAACGAAGGACGATACCGCACTGCGTACAAGCAACGACTCGCGCGTAACCTGATGTGCGGTATCGGGCACGGGAGTCTGCTCAACAGAAAACGCCGCACGAATCGATGATTCAAGTTGATCGACCACATAATCGAAAGCCGTCGGAGCGTCGTAGCTCAAACGCTGAATATTAAAGAGCGCCTGAATCGCAGCGATGGGTAGCACCTGCTTAAAGATAAAAATAGCGATGAGACACGCAATCTGCTCACGGCCATACTGCTTTTTAACCGGAGCAGGAACGAGGCCGACCTTCACGTAGTTATTGATCATCGATGGCGTGATAACGGGCTGCTCTACGCAAATCGAAAGCGGCTCCATCCACAGCGCAACATATTCAATAACCTGATCGCGATAGAGCGTTACATTGGGCAGCTGGTCATAGCGTGGCAGGCTCAATGCGTTGAGTTTACCCACCATATCGGACTGAATAAATGCATCCGGCAGCACCGTCGGCTGAATATCCTCCGGCTTAATGCTGACCGATGTATCGGACATCGGGATAATATGTTTGACGTGGTTCATAAGAGGCCTCCGTTCGTTTTATATATTGTATTCAAGGTTATCTAGTTTTGCATACCACATAGCCGCTAAGTAAAAGTGGTTGGACAGCAAATTGATGCACCGTCCAACCACTTTGTTTAAATATAACAACCTTACATAAGATATATTATCGTACTTATGCGCGTAGGAAAGTGTATGCGCTGGATGCCGCTATAGCCCCGTCCGAAACCGCGGTCACAACCTGCCGTAAACGCTTGGAACGGATATCGCCGGCTGCGAATAAGCCGGGTGTACGGGTGGCCATGGACCCATCGGTAAGGATGCCGCCATCGGGCCCCAGATCGACCAGATGCTCGACAAGTTCGGTATGAGGTTGCGTGCCGGCAAAGACAAAAATGCCAAACGAGCCAGGTTCAAAGGTCTCAGTATGCGTCTTGCCGCTTGCATTGTCCTTGAAGGTAATTGTCGTGGGCATCGCCTCACCGGAAAGCTCAACAATACTAGTTTGGTATCTAACTGAAATATTGTCCTTAGTAAGCACCTTATTCACAACGCCTTCGGGTGCACGGAACTGATCGCGACGCAGCACGATGGTCACGCTGCTGGCAATGTCGGAAAGGAACAGCGCCTCTTCGCATGCCGAATTGCCGCCTCCGATAACAAAGACCTGCTTGCCACGGAAGAACATGCCGTCACACGTCGCGCAATACGAAACGCCTCGACCGCGATACGTGTCCTCGCCAACAAAACCTGCAGGACGCGGCGTGGCGCCCATGCACGCAATGACGCTCTTGGCCGCTGTGTCGCCCATATCGTGATGGATGGTAAATTGAGCCGCATCGGCATCGTAATCGACGCCTGTCACCATACTCCATTCAACCTGAGCCCCCAGGCCTTCAGCATGCTGTTGGAACCGCTCACCAAGTTCAGCACCGCTCAGCAGCGGAATGCCAGGATAATTCTCGATCTCGATGGTCGTGGTGATCTGTCCGCCCGACATGCCCTGCTCAAGGACAGTCGTCGTCAGGTTGGCGCGCGCCGCATAAATGGCGGCAGCATAGCCCGCGGGACCGCCGCCGATAATCGCAACGTCGATCGTCTGATCGGTAGCCATGAAGAGTCCTCTCGTCGAAACGTTGTCATTCCTTGCGCTCATACCCAAATTTACGTGAACGTGACACTCATGCACTACAATGATAAACCGTGTTACAACGTCGAAGGGGAGTTATCGATGGATCAGACGCAGACGAGCGATGACGCTCCCCTGCACAAGCTCAGCACTCCCCAATTGGAGCAAACCACGCTCCTGGCTCAACAAAAACCTCTCGTGACCATCGTGCACGCCTCGGTCGGCTCGGGCCACAAGGCCGCCGCAAATGCGATTGCGCAGGCATTCGACCTCATCCGCGGCACCAATGGCATCCCCAAGGATGTTGAGATTGAAGTGCTCGATATTCTTGATTTTGGACGTATTAAATTCGACGGCAATAAGACCGCGGCTTCTTTCACGGGAGCCACGCGCCCCATTTATGACCTGACCTGGCGATATACGCTTACGGGACATCTTCTCTGGGGTGGCGGCACGGCATGGTCGCGAATTATGTTCCCCGCCTTCAACGAATATATTCGTAGCCGCAGGCCCATAGCCGTGGTCGCAACGCACATCACAGCAGCCAATGTTGCCGTGGGCGCCCGCGTCATTACGGGTATCGATTATCCGGTCACCTGCGTGCCGACCGACTACGAAGTCGAGGGCTGGTGGCCCCACAAGGACACCGATCTATTCTGTGTTGCCAACGAATTTATGGCCGAAACGCTGCGTCCGCGCAAGGTGCCCGAGGCAAAGATTCGCATTACCGGCATTCCTATTCGCGCCGGATTCGACACGGATTACGATCGCGAGGAAGAGCTAGCCAAGTTCAACCTCCCCACCGACAAGACCGTCGTTCTGGTAATGGCCGGTGCCAGCTTGCCTCAGCCTTACGTCCGCTTTCGCGCGGCGATGGACCACACACTCCCCTTCCTGCGCAGCTTCGCAGACATGCACTTTGTCTTTTTACCTGGCAAAGACGTGGAGTATGCGGCCCGGCTGAAGACGCTCTTCGATGCCATGAAGCTCGAGAACGTCACGGTGTTGGACTATGTCGACGACATGGCGGCCCTCATGCATGGCTGCGACTTGGCAATCCTCAAATCGGGCGGACTCACGGTCACCGAGTGCCTATGCGCACATCTGCCGATGATCCTACTGGGCAAGTCCTATGGCCAGGAAAAGGCCAACACCACGATGCTCACCGGCATGGGCGCCAGCATGCACGTCACCACGGCACGAGAACTCATCGTAACCCTGCGCCACCTGCACGACCATCCCGAATCGCTCAAAGCCCTGCTCATCAACGGCGAAGTACTACGCCGCCCCCACGCAGCCGAAGACATCGCCATCGCCACCATGGAACTCGTAGGAAAACCACAAAAGCGCAAACGAGCCTTCTGCCGCTTCTACTGGGGCGGAAAACCCGCGCATATCCGCTAGGCGATAGTCCGCTGCTCGGCGGGAGCAGCCCATATATCATTCCATGCTCAAACATTCTCGCTTCGCTTCGCTCGCTGCGAAACTGCGCGTGGAACGATATGTGTGAGAGACGGCCGGGAGGGATACGAGCGCCCCTAAGCTACGCCGCTGGAGCCAAAGCCTCCGTTGCCTCGGTCGGTTTCGTCTAGTTCTTCTACTTCTACGAGGTTAACCGTGGGGACTTCTTGGATGACAAGCTGGGCGATGCGGTCGCCTTTGTTGATTTGGATGTCGTTCGTGGGGTCTAGGTTAATGAGGATGACTTTGAGCTCTCCTCGGTAGTGAGCATCGATGAGACCGGGCGTGTTGACTATAGACAGGCCCTGCTTAATGGCCAGGCCGCTGCGGGGCTGGACGAAGCCGGCGTAGCCGTCGGGCAGGGCGATAGCTAGGCCCGTGGAGACCAGACGTCGCTCAAAGGGTTTGAGGGTGCAGTCTTCGTTGGCGCGGAGGTCAAGACCGGCATCCGAAGGATGGGCGTATTTGGGAAGCTCGACGGCTGGGTCGAGACGCTTAATGTTAACGGTAATGTTGGACATGAAATCACCTTAACTTGTCGAGCTCTTGCAGAAACTCATCGACGTCTTTGAAATCGCGATAGACCGAGGCAAAGCGGATGTAGGCCACTTTATCGATCTTGGCCAACCGCTTAAGAACCATATCGCCCAGCTCATGAGACGTAACGGCCGTGAGTGTACGAGAGCGAAGCTCGACCTCTATATCGTCAATGATCTCGTTGAGCTTTTTAGTGTCGATATCACGCTTGATCGTGGCGCGCATCAAACCGACCAGCAGCTTATTGCGATCGAACCGTTGCTTGGTTCCGTCTGACTTAATGACCTCGATAGGGTCTTCACAACGCTCAAATGTCGTAAAGCGATAATTGCACGAGCAGCATTCGCGACGGCGCTTGATGGTGTTATTAGATTCCTGCATGCGGGAATCAACGACGCGGGTATGTGCCTTGCCGCATTTGGGACAGCGCATGGTACCTCCTCTAAAACGATTACAAGGGTACCATGCGACGGTACTTAAATCTTAGGAACGTGCGGGAACTTTAAGATGCGCACCGGCATCGAGCGAGCCATGCTCCAGATGATTGACGTCGCGGATCATATCAGAGGTCTCCTGTGTGGAAAGACCCTCAATAGGATGTTCCTGGGCAAGCGACCACAAGGAATCGCCAGACTGAACACGAACGGTCTCATAGGTAACGTTGGATACCGACTCGGCATATGCGGCGTGACGAGCGCTGAAGATCGAGGTAGCAAGTACAAAGAAGAGCGTGAGCGCAACGGCGAGAGCGACAATCGTCGAGACCTTCAAGGCAACGGGGGCCGAAGTCGTGGCGACGCACCGGCTGCGGACGGGCTTACTAGGCAATGTTTGGAAACCAGATCGGCCGCCTTTGACAACCGTGAAAGCCGGCGCCACAGGCGTCTCGAGCTTAAGGGCGAGGTTTCCCTGGACCATATCCGTTGCGTTCATCATGTTCTCCTCTCGCGTGTTTTGCTGAGAACAGTTTTATCAAGCCGCGCGGACAAAATTGTCTAGCGCGAGAACGAATGTTCGGTTATTATTATCTGCGAACAGTTGTTCCTGTCAAGCAATAATCGAACATTTGTTTGACATTGGTAGAGAGGATCCCCTGATGGCTCGCAAAATTACCAAGCGTCAGCAGCAGATTTACGACTTCATCAAGGAATATCAGCAAGAGAAGGGCTATCCGCCCAGTGTGCGCGAGATGGCATCGGCCGTAGGACTCTCCTCCCCCAGCACGGTGCATGCTCATCTCTCTGCCCTAGAGGCTCGAGGGCTGCTCAAGCGCGATTCCACCAAGCCTCGCGCCCTAGAACTCTTTGATGAGGACGGATCCTCCGTCTCGATTTCCAAATCCGATGAACCCACAGCACCCCGCGGAACGGTCTCGCTGCCGCTCGTCGGTCGCGTCGCGGCTGGGATTCCCATTCTGGCCGAGCAAAACATCGAGGATACCTTTACCATCCCGACCGAAATCGCCACAGACCAGGGCTCCTTTATCCTTGAAGTGCACGGCAGCTCCATGATCAATGTCGGCATCTACAACGGTGACTACATTATCGTTCGCGAGCAAAAGAGCGCCATGAACGGCGAAATCGTCGTGGCCATGATCGATGGCTCGGCGACCGTCAAGACGTTCTACAAGGAACAGGGGCGCGTGCGCTTGCAGCCCGAGAACGACACTATGGAGCCCATCTATGCGACGAACCCCGTTATTTTGGGTAAGGTTGTCGGTTTAATGCGCCGGTTCTCGTAATGCAAAAACGCATCACCATATTTGATACCGTCCGCGGGTTTACGATGCTATCGATGGCAGGTTTTCACGCCTGCTACGATTTGGCCTACCTATATGGATGGGATATGCCATGGTTTACCGAAACGGTTTTCCAGGATATTTGGCGCGCTAGCATCAGCTGGGTATTTTTATTTATCGCCGGTTGGATGTGCACGCTCTCGCGCAATAACGTTAAGCGCGCCCTCAAATACGCCGCCGCAGCCTCGATTGTATGGATTGCAACTACACTGGTATCAGTCGACGATTCGGTAAACTTTGGCATCATTTATTGCATGGCAGCGTGCACTGCGGTGGTTGCACTCACCCGTCCGGCACTCCAAAAAATACCGGGCTCGTGGGGCATAGCAGCGTGCCTTGTTCTTTTTGCCCTGACCTGGGGCATTCCAAAAGCGGTCTACCCACTCCCCTACCTGGCATGGCTTGGATTCCCGAGCCCGGGTTTTGTTTCGGGAGACTACTATCCGCTCATTCCGTTTGTCTTTATGTACCTTACCGGCTTTTTTTCTGCCCAGGCAGCACAAGCACCAAGCCTCGAAGCGCCAGCATGGGCATACGCCAATCCCATCCCGGCGCTCGCAGTCCTCGGTCGGCACGCCTTACCGTTCTACCTGCTCCATCAGCCTGTCATTCTAGGCATACTAGAACTCGTTTATTCCGTACGATAGCGCTCAAGACGCGGGGCGATTCGGGCCGGCAACTTCGCCACAATGCGAACGCCGTCCTCAAGATATTCCTCATGCAGAAGGGTTCCCTGCTCATGCACCAACGTGATAAGGGCGCCCTCGCGATACGGGATATCGGCGGAGAGCAACACATCGGTGGCAGCTGCCTCACGGGCAATACGGTCGACGAGATCGTCAAGCCCCTCGCCCGTCTGGGCCGAGAACAGCACGGCCTCGGGATAGCGACGATGGAAACTCAATCGATCGACGCTATCGAGTAGGTCGATTTTATTGAACACCGTAAGCGTCAAACGCTCGCCGGCACCGATTTCGTCAAGAACGCGATCGACCGCCTCGAGCTGACGCTCGTAGTCCTCGTCAGAGGCATCCACAACTTTAAGGATCAGGTCGGCACCAAGGACCTCAGACAGGGTGGACTTAAAGGCATCAACGAGACCATGCGGTAGCTTTTGAATAAAGCCAACGGTATCGGTAATGGTCATACCACGACCGCCGGGCAAGCGATACGAGCGCGTCGTCGGATCGAGCGTGGCAAACAATTTGTCTTGTGAAAGCACCGTAGACCCGGTCAGACGATTGAGCAACGTCGACTTACCGGCATTGGTATAACCGGCTAAGGCAACGCGAAACGCCGGCGACTCGATACGACTCTTTGACTGGACATCGCGGCGCAGTTCAACCTGCTTAAGCTCGCGACGAAGCGCGGCAATCTTGTTACGAATCAAACGTCGGTCAACCTCGAGCTGACTTTCGCCCTGGCCAAAGCGCGAACCAATGCCACCACGTGTCTGCTCTTTAGCAAGATGGGTCCACATACCGCGCAAGCGGGGCAACAGATACTGCAGCTGCGCCAGCTGCACCTGCAGGCGGCCCTCACGGGTCTGAGCGTGCAGACCAAAGATATCGAGAATCAACGCCGTACGGTCGATAATCTTAACCGGTTCGCCCACGGCTTTCTCCAGATAAGACTGCTGCGAGGGCGTTAAATCGTCGTCGAAGATAACGACATCGGCATCCATACGATGAACGAGCCCGCAAAGCTCCTCAACCTTACCGGAGCCAATAAACGATTTTGGATACGGCTTAACCAGACGCTGTGACAGACGCGCCACGCACTGGGCGCCAGCCGTATGGGCCAGGCGCTCAAGCTCGTCAAGCGAACGATCGAGCGGCCAGGCGTTATCGCGCCACTCAACTCCGACAAGAACGGCACGTTCGGGCTCAGGGGCCGTAGGAACGAGGGGAAACCGAGCCATTAGGCCGCCTCGATACGGTGAAGGATATCCTCAACAACCTCATCGATCGTAAACTCGTCCATATCGAACCACACGATGCGGTCATCGCGTTTAAACCACGAAAGCTGACGTTTGGCATAGCGACGCGAACGCATCTTGATGAGTTCGCGAGCCTCATCCATAGAAATGACGCCGTCAAGGGCATCGATAATCTCTTTATAGCCAATCGCCTGCATCGAAGTCAGGGCATCTCCCAGCCCCTGGTCCATAAGACCGCGAACCTCATCAACAAGACCCTGCTCAAACATCAGATCGACGCGTAGGTTAATACGCTCGTAAAGCGCCTCGCGATTACGCGTCAATCCAAACCACAGAGCGTGATAATGCTCGCGCGGAACACTAAACTGCGACTTTTGCTGCGCGTAGGAAACACCATCATCGTGCATTTCGAGCGCGCGAATCACGCGGCGAACATTATGGGGGTGGATGACCGCAGCGGACTCGGGGTCACGCTCGGCAAGCAGCGCGTGCAGCGCTTCATCGCCCATGCGCTCGGCAAGCTCCTGATACCCCGCGCGGCGATCGTCCTCAAGCTCACCCGAGGGAAAATCCATCTCATCTAAGGCGGCCTTGAGATACAAGCCCGTGCCCCCGCAAAACACCGGTAGGTGACCTTCGCCCAGCAAGCGCTCAACATGTACACGAGCGTCTGCCTGATACAGCGCCGCAGAATATGCAATGCCTGGTTCAACAATGTCGACCAGGCGTAGCGGCGCCGTGCATTCCGCGGGTGCCATCTTGGCAGTACCGATATCCATGCCTCGATAGATTTGCATCGCGTCACACGACAGCACTTCGGACGAAAGGCGAGCCGCCAAACGATCTGCGACATCACTTTTGCCAACCGCGGTCGGACCGACAATCGCAACAGCGGAAAGGCCTGCCCCGGGAGCAATCATTAGCGCGGCTCACCCACAACGGATCCGGACAGATACCACGTCTTGGCAACGTCGACGTCAACATCGACAATCTTGCCAACCAACTGATCGATGCTGTAACCCTCGGGAATCGGTGCATGAACGGTCTGATTCTTAGGACTCTTGCCCAGCAGCACCGCATCATTCTTTTTGCTCGTACCCTCAATAAGCGCCGGCACAACGGTGTGGAGCTCACCTTGGTTATACTCGTGCGCTGTGGTCTCGATAACCTTCACCAGACGGTTAAAACGCTCAAGAATCACCTCATGCGGCGTGGGATCGTCAATCTCGGCGGCCGGAGTACCGGCGCGCTTGGAATAGATAAACGTATAGGCCTGAGCATAACGGACCGTCTCGGCAAGCGAGAGTGTCTGCTCAAAGTCTTCCTCGGTCTCGCCGGGGAAACCCACAATGATATCAGTCGAAAGCGCGATATCGGGCATGCGATGGCGGATGCGATCGACGAGCCCCAGATAATCCTCACGCGTATAGCGACGGTTCATCTCTTTAAGGATGCGCGTCGAACCCGACTGAACTGCCAGGTGCAGTTGCGGCATGACGGCAGGCGTCTCGGCCATAGCGTCGATGGTCTCGGGCAGCAGGTCTTTGGGGTGCGAGGAAGTAAAGAAGATGCGCTCCACACCCGTATCGCCCACGGCACGCAACAGGTCGGCAAAGCGCGGCTTACCAAACAGATCGCGACCATAGGAGTTGACGTTTTGCCCCAGAAGCGTGACCTCACGCACGCCTTGGCGTACCAAGCCGGTCACCTCGTCGACAATCTCCTCGAAAGGGCGGCTCTTTTCGCGACCGCGCACATACGGCACGATGCAATAGGTACAGAAGTTATTACAGCCCGTCATAATGGGCACCCAGGCGTGATACTGGGTCTCACGATGCCACGGCATGCTCATGGCATCCGTGTCCTCATGCTCATTAGTGCGGATATGACGGTTGCCATCCTGGAATGCCTCGGCAATGAGCTCAGCCACATGTGCAATGGAATGCGTGCCGAAAATGACGTTGACGTTATCGACGTTGGTAAGCAGGCCCTCGCCATCGCGCTGCGCGATGCAACCGCCAACGGCAACCACGCGCTTGCCCGAAGGCGAAGGCGGCAGGCTTTTGCAGGAATTGCACTGACCGTACAGGCGAGTATCGGCGGCCTCGCGCACGCAGCACGTCATGAAGACAACGATATCGGCATGCGCGGGATCGAGCGCCATGAGGCAGCCATACGAATCAAGCAGACCGCTCACACGCTCGGAGTCGTGCTGATTCATCTGGCAGCCAAAGGTGCGGATAAAGTAGGTTTTACCGGCAAGAATATCGCGTACGGAACGCTGGTCCATGTGCATAAGTCCTAACGATGGGGAGCGGAACGAGGCAAGCAGAAGCTATGCCACAGGCTTAACATCATCCATGACGACGTTATCCATAGCAGCTCGATTGATCTGGTGAACGTAGATAGAAAGGCGGATGGCCGTGCGCGACTCCCCGTTAATGAGGATGTCGGAGAACACGGGCGCGCAGGAAATATCAAAACCGGTTGGAATCAAAAAACCGCGCGCGATAGCAACGGCCTTAATGGCTTGGTTGACGGCACCGGCGCCGACACACTGGATGTTGACGGGTACACCATCCTTGACCATGCCGGCGATGGCGCCGGCAACGGACGCGGGCGATGATTTGCTTGATACCTTCAGGCAATCCATGAAGAAACTCCTGCATTTAAAAGTACGTTTTAACTGCAATAACTGTATCGTACCGAGTGGACTCGGTAAAGGCACTATTCCTCTTTGGCAAGATCAAAGGTCACGGTGATTCGATCACGCGAAACACGAATCTTTGGGTCGCCGCAAAGGTTGAGATAGTACCGGGCAGCGAGGTCATTAAAGTCGCGCTCCACAGCACGCGAAAACTGTGCAATGTCATCCTTGGCAATACGTAGCCCGCGACGATCCTTCGCGAGATCGACAGGAGCCGGCGCACGCGAGGACGAATCACGCTCGCGCAGCAGACGCGCGGTCACACCGCGAACGGGCTTAATCTGCCCTACCAAAATGCGATGGGCCGTGCGCTCGGACATCTCAAGACCCAAACCCGAACAGATACGGATAAAGTCCTCGGCATCAGAAGCAAGGCCTAAACGATCGACAACCGGAAGCTCGCTCTCGTCATCAATGAACAGGAGACGAGACGTATCGAGCCGGCTTGACGCCTGAGCATAAAGGGTCGCGGCAATCTCAGACGGAGAACCAAGGTAGACATCGCAACCACGCAACTCTTCGAGCGCAAACTCACAAGCAGCGCGAATAATATTATGCGGACCGCGAGCACAGACATAACGTCCGTCCTCATCCTTGACGGCCTGGGGCCAGCTGGACTGATCGGCACGCTCACTGAGGCGGTTAGCCGCAACGCTCACCTTGAAGGCTGAACCAAGATCGACGCCGGACGTGACCACACGGGCCTCGTCGGTGTTCTGCTTGATCGAAAACAATGCCATGCCACGACCGTGAACGCCCCAACGGTCCATCTTCATGCTCTCGAGCTTGGAGGTAACGCGGGCATCAAAGATTCGCTCTTGCATATCCTGCGGAACGCCAGAACCGTTATCCAGAAAGACAAGCGTGCGGACGCCATCTTCCTTGGTCGTGGCGAGATAGACCTTGTCGGCGCCGGCATCGCGAGCATTACGGAGCATTTCGATGACGATGTCCTCGACATGCTGAATGTCGTGCTTAGCCTGGCGCCGCTCGGCCTCCGAAACGCGGAGGCGGACATACCCCTCGCCAAGGTTCTCCTCGACGCGAAGGTTGCCCTCCCCCGACATCGACGCGATAAATGAGATGAGCTCGTTCGCGTCGCTCATGTTATTTAGCGATATCGACAGCGCGGCTCTCGCGAATCACGACAACGCGCACCTGACCGGGATACTCCATCTCTTCCTCGATCTGATGGGCGATATCGTGAGCCAGAACCGTGGACTGGGCATCGGAAATCTTGTCCGGCTGGACCATGACGTGGACCTCGCGACCGGCCTGCATGGCATAGGTACGCTCGACGCCGTCATGGGAGTTGGCTATCTCCTCGAGCTTCTCAAGACGCTTGATGTAGTTCTCGGCAGACTCGCGACGGGCACCGGGGCGAGAGGCAGAGACAGCATCGGCGGCCTGTACCAGGACATCGAGCACCGTGTTGGGGTCGACATCGGCATGATGAGCCTCGATAGCGTGGACGATAACGGGCTTCTCGCCATAACGGCGGGCCAGCTCGGCGCCGATGACGGCATGCGGGCCCTCGACGTCGTGGTCGATTGCCTTGCCCAGGTCGTGCAGCAGGCCGGCGCGCTTGGCGGTCACAACGTCCAGGCCAAGCTCGGAAGCCATCACGCCGCACAGATCAGAGACCTCAAGGGAGTGCTGAAGCACGTTCTGACCAAACGAGGTGCGGTAGCGCAGGGCACCAAGGGTCTTGACGATCTCGGGGTGCAGGTCGTGGATGCCGGTATCGAAGGCAGCCTGCTCGCCAGCCTCGCGCACGCGCTGCTGAACCAGGTCGGCAGCCTTGTGATACATCTCCTCGATGCGGGCGGGGTGAATGCGGCCGTCCGCGATGAGGTTCTCGAGGGCGACACGGGCGGTCTCACGACGGACCGGGTCGAAGCTCGAAAGAACGACGGTCTCGGGCGTGTCATCGATCACCAGGTTGACGCCGGAAACCTGCTCGAAGGTCCGGATGTTGCGACCCTCGCGACCAATGATACGGCCCTTGAGGTCATCAGAGGGAATGTGCACGGAGGTAACGGTGACCTCGGCAGTGTGGTCGGCTGCGCAGCGCTGAATCGCCAGGGACAGAATCTCCTGGGCGGTCTTGTGGCACTCGGCGCGAACCTGCTGCTCGGACTCGCGAATGATCGTGGCGGCCTCGTGGGTGACCTCACCGCGAACCTTATCGAGGAGCTCCTTGTGGGCATCCTCGCGGGTAAGGTCGGCGATACGCTCAAGCTCGGAGGTCTGCTTTGCGCAGAGCTCCTCGAGCTCACGAGAGCGCTTCTCGACCTGACCGGCCTGGCTGGACAGCTGATGCTCGCGCTTGTCGAGAGCGTCGTTGCGGCGATCGAGGGATTCCTCGCGCTGCATCACGCGGTTCTCGAGCGTACGAATCTCGTTCTTACGCTGCTTGTCCTCGGCCTCGGCGGCCTGCTTGTTCTTGATGATCTCCTCTTTAGCCTCGAGCAGAGCCTCTTTTTTGAGGGTCTCGGCCTGACGCTTGGCATCACCGATCAGGGACTCAGCCTGTGCGTGTGCCGACTGGATTTTTTCGTCGGCCTCGTGAAGACTACCCTGCTTGGCGGTGCGCATGTAGGCAATGGCGGCGATGGCACCCAAAACGATGCCAACGAGCGCTGCGATGATAGGCATGCTCACTCCTTTTTATGGATTCGTTACACAACAAAGCGAACCGTCCTTACGAACGGCTCGCGACATTTGAGTAATATGGGCGCAGCTTATGCGGGTCGGATACAGATAAACATATAAACAAACTCATCACAGATGAGCACATATCACAAAGCAAATGACAGTGTTTATCGTACGTTGAACCACAACAACTGTCAAATAAATGGCCCCAGCACGGCGGCTAAAACGCGGTGAACGGCAGGGCCACAAAACGCATACGCCTAAACCGCACATTCCTCACGTTCGGCATCGAGACGTGCCTTAACGGCATCGGCGGCAATGTGATACGTGAAGCCCTTGCCCATCAAAAACCGAACCAGTTTTTCGAATCCGCGCGTCTCTGGAACACGCCGCTTGGCGAGCAGGGCTGACGCACGCGCCAAATCGTCTTCGACGGCAAAATAATCCTCGGGATAACCGGGAATGTCATCGAGCACGACATGACGGCGCTTAAGCTCGGTCTCGATTTTACGCTGTCCCCAACCACGCCGCTTTCGTTCCTCGATAAAGTACGAGCAAAAGCGGTTCTCGTCTAAAAAGCGATACTCGGTGGCGCGCTCGACCGCGAAATCGATAGCGGGCTGGTGAAAGCCGTAGCGAGCCAGCTTGTCACGGACCTCACCCGTCGCATGGTCGCGGCGCGATAACATCTCGGTCACCATGGTAAGCGCACATTTACGCTCGATGAGCTGCACAGCATCACGAAAGTTATCCCAATCACAGGGAAGATCGGGGCGGTTTTTGACATACAGCCGCGCGACCCGCACGGGGATCCAAATGGACCGCTCAAAACCGCCCTCAAGCTCACAATCGATATGTGCGCAAGGCTTTTTGGACGCATAGCCGCTCGAGAACGACGAGGCCGCCTTCTTATCGGGAAAGACGACCGTGGCCTCGGTCACCGTATACGACATGAGCGTAACCGCTACTCGTCGTCATCATCGAGCATGGCGGAACCATCGATGGCGTAAAGCTCGTCAAACTCCTCAGGCGCAGGCTGATCGGTCAGCTCGACCTCGGACGGAGCATCGTCATCAAACTCAAGCCCGCAGGCAAGGCGAACCTTATGCTCAATCTCGTCGGCGCAATCGGGGTGTTCGCGCAGGAACGCCTTGGCGGCCTCGCGACCGTTGCCGAGCTTGTCCTCGCCATAGGCGAACCAGGAGCCCATCTTCTTGCAGATGCCGCACTCGACAGCCATGTCCAGAATCGAGCCCTCCTTAGAGATGCCCGTACCGTACATGATGTCGAACTCAGCAGAACGGAACGGAGCTGCCACCTTGTTCTTAACGACCTTGGCGCGCACGCGGTTACCGATAACCTCATCCTTAAGCTTAATGCTGTCGATGCGGCGAATGTCGATACGCACCGAAGAGAAGAACTTAAGGGCGCGGCCGCCCGTCGTGGTCTCGGGGTTGCCGAACATGACGCCGATCTTCTCTCGCAGCTGGTTAATGAAGATGCACGTCGTGTTGGACTTGGACAGCGAACCGGCGAGCTTGCGGAGCGCCTGGCTCATCAGGCGAGCCTGAAGACCGACCGTAGTGTCGCCGATCTCTCCCTCGATCTCGGCACGCGGGGTCAGCGCGGCGACGGAGTCGACGACGATGGCATCGATGGCGCCGGAACGCACGAGCATGTCAACGATCTCGAGCGCCTGCTCACCCGTATCGGGCTGGGAAATCAGTACCTCGTCGATATCCACGCCAATGCGCGCGGCATACGTGGGATCGAGCGCGTGCTCGGCATCGATAAATGCCACAACGCCGCCCATAGCCTGGGCCTCGGCCAGGATCTCGAGCGAAAGCGTCGTCTTACCGGAGGACTCAGGACCGTAAATCTCGACGATGCGGCCGCGCGGCACACCGCCGATACCCAGAGCGGCATCGAGGGCCAGAGCGCCCGTGGGAATGGCCTCGACCTCGAGCTCGGGACCACCGTCGCCGTACCTCATGATGGAACCCTGGCCGAATTTCTTCTCGATCTCTGCCTTGGTGGTGGCGATCATCTCATCGCGCTCTTTACCCGTCGTGCGAGCATGAACGGTACGTACGGGACCTGAATTCTTGGCCATGAATAGCCCTCCTCTTAACAACCTGTATCGATAATAAACGAACGGCTGTTCGTGGTCAACCGTTCAGGCCAATCATATACAGGCAGTCTTTCCAAAACCCAACCAAACGCCGACCAAACACTGACCAAATGCTTGACCACAAAGGGCCGAATAAGAACAAAGAAGGCAAGAATACACCTATAACCAGCGCAAACGCTAAATTCGTCAGGGGTCCCTATCTCCACAATTAAGGGGCCCTAAGGCCCCTGAAAACACGTCTATTCCATAGAGTTGAGCACAAGGGCAATGCGTCCCAATGCCTCCGCGACCGCATGGGCACGAACACACGAACGGTCGCCCTCATAGTGGCAGCGCACAGAGTCCACGACCGGCACTTCCCCATCAGTCGCGCGATACGCCCAGCCAATATAGAAAGTGCCAGCCGGATCGTCCTCAGTGCCGCCGCCGGGGCCGGCATAACCCGTTGCGCTCACTGCAATATCGCTCTGGTGCAGCTCCAGCGAACCAGCCGCCATCTCGCGTGCGGTCTGTTGCGACACCGCGGTATAGCGGTCGAGCGTCTCCTGCTCAACACCCAGAACGCGATGCTTGATCTCATCGCAGTAGGTCACCGCACCGCCACGCAGCACCGCCGAGGCGCCCGGGATATCGGCAATCGTCGAGGCGATCATACCTGCTGTCAGCGACTCAGCCGTCGAAACCGTCACGCCCCGAGCGCTCGCGCGCTCGACAATATCGCGCGCCAGCTCCTCGTTATGTGCGGAAATCTGCTCAAAAGAGTCCGTCATACCCACCAGGACCTAGACCGAAAAGACGATCTTGCGGCAGTTCCAGAAGTACTGGGCGCCCGAGATAACGGTCAGGACAACGGCAACGGCGTACAGGAAGCGCGACACCGAGTAGATGCCGAGCGTCAGCGCCAGCGGGCCAAGGTGCAAGCCGGCCATCGCAAAGACGCACAGGTAACCGCAGATGGAGACCATCGTGGTCGCCGTCTTGTACTTGCCAAGCTTATCGGCGGCAACGACCACGCCGGCGGCACTCGCAACCATGCGCAGGGCGCTTACCAACAGCTCGCGGAACAAGATGATGAACACGGACCAAACCGACACAGCGCCAAAGTCCAAGAACAGCAGCAAGGCCGAGAACACGAGTAGCTTGTCGGCGATGGGGTCCAAGAATTTACCGAAGTCGGTAATCTCGTTGCGCGAGCGCGCCAGATAGCCGTCAACTTTATCGGTGCACGACAGGATGACATACAGGATGAAGGCTGCGGCGGCGAGCGGGCCGTCGAAGGTGCTCCAATCCGTACCGGCAACGCTCATGTGAGACAGCGCCGACACGATCATGAACACCGGGATAAAGACGATGCGCACACACGTCACGATATTGGCGGGCGTCCAGACACTCGTCAGTTCCTTATTGCTCTCGTTAGCCACAACGCGCTCCTACTCCACAACATGACCGATAAGCTCATAGCAGAAGCTATCGGTAAACTCGACCGTCAGAATATCGCCCACAGATGCCTCGCTGGCATCCAGATGCACCGCGCCATCGGAATCAGGCGCCTGGAACCAGGCATGTCCGATCAGTTCGGCGCCGTCCTCGGTCTCTTCGATACCGTCGACGATCACCTGGGCGCGCTCGCCCACATGGGCGGCAGTTGCAGCAAAACCGAGCGACTCGGCCAGGTCTATGGCCTCCTGGGCGCGCTCGAGCTTGACCTCTTCGTCGACCTGGCCCTCCATCTTGGCGGCCAGGCTGCCCTCCTCCTGCGAGTAGGCAAAGACGCTTGTGTAGTCAAAGCCGACGGTGTCCATAAAGTCGATAAGGTCGCGGAACTCGTCGTCGGTCTCGGTCGGGAAGCCGACCATGGCCGTGGAACGGATCACGATGCCGGGGATGCGCTCACGCAGATCGCGGAACAGGTCCTCGAGCTCCTGGCGCGAACCAGAACGGCGCATAGCCTTGAGGATGCGCGCGTCGCAGTGCTGCACGGGGATATCGATATAGGGCAGCACCTCGGGCGTATCGCGAATCGTATCGATAAGCTCGTCGGTCATGCCCTCGGGCTGCAGGTAGAGCACGCGGACCCAGACGTTGTGCGGGCGCACGGCCTCGGCGACGGCACGCAGCAGCTGCGCCAGATTGCGCGGCGAGCCCTCGGTGACATCCTCGTCAGCAAAGTCGGTGCCCCAAATACCCGTGTCCTGGCCGATCAGCACGATCTCGCGCACACCGCCGGCAACCAGGTCGCGCACCTCGGAGATAATGCTCTCGGCATTGCGCGAATGGTAGCGACCGCGAATATAGGGAATCATGCAGAAGCTGCAGAAGCGGTTGCAGCCATCGGAAATCTTGACGTAGGCGACAGCGCCCTCGACGGTGCGCTTGACCTGCGGAATATAGGCGGCAATCTCGCGCTCGACGCCCAGCACGCCATCGATGACCGCCACGATGCCATCCTCCTCGTCGGCCTTCACAAAGGCAGCGACCTCAGGCAGCTCATCGGGCAGGTCGTCGCCATAGCGCGACGGCACACAGCCGCACATGACGATGGGGCAAGAACGAACGCCGTCCTGAACCTCGTTGGCGAGCTCGAGCGTGGTCTCGATGCTCTCGGACGTTGCGGAGGCGAGGAACGAGCACGTATTGACGATGGCGATATCGGCCTCCTGCGGGTCAAATGCCTCCTCGTAGCCTGCGGCGGTCAAAAGAGAACGCATGCGGTCGGTATCGACCTCGTTCTTGGCGCACCCGAGGGTGATGTAGAGCACGGAGCCCAACGGTGTATCCATGTTGGAGAGCGGTCCTTTCGAATGATATTAGCGGTAGTTGGTGAACTGCAGCGGCTGGCCGTAGTCCTGGTCGCGCAGGAACTGAATCACGGTCTGCAACGCGTCCTTCGAAGCAGAGGAAACACGCAGCTTGTCAGCTTCGATGGTCACCTTGACCTTGAGCTTTCGGTCCTTGATGTCCTTGTTGATCTTCTTGGCGGTCGCCTGGTCGATACCCTCGACGATATGGCCGAGCACGCGCACGGTGCCGCCCGATGCCGCCTGCGGAGCATCCCACGAAACAGCCTTGAGGTCGATGCCGCGCTTGATGAGCTTGGAGCTCAGGACATCGATGATCTGCTTGGAGACAAAGTCGGCCGGGGCGTTGATCGTAAAGAGCTTGTCGCCCTTCGAAAGCTCAATCGTGGCGCCGGAATCCTTCAGGTCATAGCGCTGGGAAATCTCGCGCGTGGTCTGCTGGAAGGCGTTGTCGACCTCTTGCATATTGACCTCGGACACGACGTCGAAGCTGGAATCTTTAGCCATGATGTTTCCTTTCGCGTACGAGCGGCTTAATAGCTATCGTACGAATAGTCGGTAGAATCGGTGGGCGCCTGACCGTCAGTTGCGGTATCGGCGCCATCCGTGGACTGGGCATCGGTGCCGTCGGTGGTGTCGGTACCATCAGAACTTTCACCATTCTCGGAACCAGTCGTCTCCTTCTTGGGAACGGTGATCGTCACACGCGCCACGCCCGAGGTCTTGGTATCGTAACGGACCTTTTCGCCGTTCTTGGTAACGGTGACATCGGAAGGCTTGGACGTGGTGATCTCGATCGAGGACTCGGGCGTGTACTCCTGCTCAAAGGGGCCAGTCGCCTGGGCGCCATAGACCGACTTTCCGTCGACCTTGACCTCAATCCACGCGGTCTTTCCCTTGGCAACGGAGACCTTAACCTTTGTGACCTCGTTCTCTTCCTTCTTGGCCGTCGTCTTGGCGGCGTCCGAATCAGTCGACTCGTCAGTCGGCTCATCGGTGTCTTCGTCCTCGTCGACCGTTTCGGTCTTCTTAGAAGACTTCTTGGTCGTCGTCTTGGTAACAGTGGGCGTCTCGGGCGTGGTCTCGGGCGTCGAAGATGCGCAGCCACGCAGAAGTACCACGATGAGCACGATCAGCAGCAACGCCACGGCACCGATACCTGCGTAGACGATACGCGGATCGAGCCCGTTGTTTTGAGGAGCACGGGAACCGCCGCGTCCACGACTGGAACTGCTGCGGCCGCCTCCCTGAGGCATACGACCACGATTGCTATCGGAACGGCCGCGATAGCCACCCTGGCCCTGAAGGCTGCGCTGACCCGAGCGGGGCGCAAGTTCACCGCGGCCTTGATAGCCACGCTGGCCCGCACGCGGAGCCGAAGAGCGCTGGCCATACGGCTGTGGTTGAGAGCGAAGACGCGGCGTCACCTGCGTGGTATCGGCGTCCGCATGGCCACTGCGAGAGCGTCCGGTGGAGATACCACGGTGACCGCGATCGGAATAGCCGCCGTCGCCGTAGCCGGCACGAGGGTCACGCGCCACGCCGCGGGCAGCGGGAAGTGCACGGTCCTCGGGCATCGGCGTACTGCGGAACCGGTCACGCTGCGAGCGAATATCCTCGCCCGAACCCGTCTCGGTAATATAACCGGCCTGCTGAGGACGCTGTCCATAGCGGGTCGAACGACCGCCCTGAACCATCAGGAAGCGCCCGTTATCGACTGAGGAACGCGAATTGACGTAGCCGGCGGCGTCCTGAAAACGACCGCCCTGCTGCGACGTCTCGCGCTCGTATGCCATCAGCTCGTCAAAGTAGGCATTGACGACCTCGCGCGGATTGAGGCCCAAAAAGCGAGCATAGCTCGAAATCATGCCCTGCGCATAGCCGCGCGGCGGCATCGAAGCAAAGTTACCGGTCTCGAAAAACTCGATGATCTGCGGCCTGATTTTGATGGTGTTGGCGACCTGCTGAATGGAAAGGCCCATTCGGCGACGCTGCTCGAGCAGCATGTCACCAAAGCGTGCAGCCATCAGAATCCTCCAAACTCACGATCTTCACGTGCCATCTCGGCGTCGACAGATTCCAGCGCGGCAAGCCCCTCCTCGTCCAACAGGACCTCGCGCGGCTTAGAACCGTCGGGCGGGCCGACGACACCCTTTTCTTCCAGCATGTCCATAATACGCCCGGCACGCGCATAGCCAACCTTCAGACGACGTTGCAGGCCAGATGTGGAGCCAAGCTGCGATTCCACCACAATATGGGCGGCTTCCCAAATGAGCGGATCATCGTCTTGCGGCTCGGCGACTCCGGTGCGGACAATGCCGCCGCCACCAGCCATGGACATGGAAGCGGGCGCCACGGCGGACAGAATCTCCTCGTGGTAGTCGGGCTCGCTCTGCGACTTGACGAACTCAACAATCTCGTTGATTTCGTCGTCCGAGACAAAGCAGCCCTGGATACGGCGGGGCTTGCCCCAGTCGACCTTGGAGAACAGCATGTCGCCCAAACCGGTGAGCTTCTCGGCACCCATCTGGTCGATGATGACGCGCGAGTCGATGCCCGTGGCGACGTTAAAGGCGATGCGGTTGGTGATGTTGGCCTTGATAAGGCCCGTCACCACGTTGGAGCTGGGGCGCTGCGTGGCAACGATAAGGTGAATACCGGCGGCACGGCCCAGCTGTGCAATACGAACGATCGAGGCCTCGACATCCTTACCGGCGACCATCATCAGGTCAGAGAGCTCGTCAATGATAATGACCAGGTAGGGCATCTTTTGCGGCGGGTTGTCGTAATGCTCAAACTCGCCAGCAGCCTGCTTTTCGTTGTAGGTCGAGATCTTACGCACGTTGAGACGCTCGAAGACCTTCAGGCGACGCTCCATCTCGGACACAGCCCATTGCAGAGCGCTCGCGGCCTGCTTAGGCTCGGTCACCACGGGCACATAGAGATGCGGCAGACCGTTATAGCCCGCAAGCTCGACGCGCTTGGGGTCGACCATGATCAGGCGAACGTCCTCGGGAAGGGCGCGCATGAGCAAGGTCGTGATGATGGAGTTGATCATCACCGACTTACCAGAACCGGTCGTACCGGCAATCAACAGGTGAGGCATCTTGGCGAGGTCGGCGACAACCGGCGTGCCCTCGGCGTCGCGGCCGATGGCGAGCTCGAGCGGACCGCCCTTCACATAGGGCAGCACGTCGCCCAGATTGACGTTCTGGCGCTTGCGGTTGGGAATCTCGATGCCCACGAGCGAGGTGCCGGGGATCGGGGCAAAGATACGCACCGACTGGGCAGCGAGCGAAAGCGCGATATCGTCCTCGAGGCTCGAAATTTTGCTCACACGCTCGCCCTCACCGGGCTGCAGTTTAAAGGTCGTCACCGTGGGGCCGGCGATCCAGCCGACCACGCGGGCACTGCGGCCAAACTCAAGCAAGGTGGATTGCAGTGACTCAGCGGTCTGCTCCAGCTCCTTGTCCGAAGACGCAGCGGAAGCCGACTGCGGGTTGGCATGCAGGATTTCGAGCGGCGGAAGCTTGAGGCCGTCCTCTTCTTCGCCCTCGGCGTCAGTTGCGGTGTCGCTCGCTCCCCCATTGTCAGCCGCAGCAGGAGCGGCAGAGGCCGTAGAGGTTGAGGCGTCAGCGACCTTGGGGTGCTTCAGGAAGTCGGGGATCTGGGGGGCGGCCGAGACGGGATTCACGGAAAACGGCGGCTCGGACTCGTCAACCTTGTCCGGATCGTCCTCCATCGAAAGCTGTCCGGTGACCTGGCCGCGCTTTGCATGGCGACGCGGCAGCAAAGTTGTCTTTGCGGTCTCAATCGGAGCCTCGTCGTCCTCGTCATCGCCCTCGGTGAGCTCAATCTCGCTATCGGACCAAGACGGGTCGGGCTCACTCGTATTGAGCTTGGGAACCGTCTTGCCCTTCTTGGCATGACGGCGCGGCAGCAGCGTGGTCTTGGCCCGCTCGGCTTCAACCGACTCGGATACGTCGACAAACGGGTCATCGTCCTCGTCGTCATCCAAAACCGGGTCGACATCGCCACCCATGACCGTGGTCACCGCGGCGTCAGTCCCCTTCTGGCGCAAAATGCTCAGGTGCGGACGAGCGACGCCGGGAACCGACAGGGCCTCTTCATCGCCCCACGGGCTCGCATTAACATCGGCGCGGCGACGCTCGGCAAAATCGGCAGCGCGATCGCGCGCGGAACGCAAAACACCGCCCACCGAAAAGCCGATAATGACCAAGCCCACGACGACAAGGCCCAGCAGGACTACCATCGCGATAGGCTTACCCAGGGCATTCTGCAGCGCACTCGCAATAAACGCACCGATGTAGCCACCCGAAGCGGACAGATTTTGCGGCGTGAACATAAGGTCGCACGAGTCGCTCGTACCCGGCACCATCAGCGAAAGAATGGAGACGACGGCGATAAAGACCAAGGCGCCGCCCGCAACAGAGCGCACGTTGAGCGGCGAGTCCTCACCCAAAAAGAGCGTGGCGGCAAACAGCAAGATGACGATCGGCAGCACGTAGGCGCCCAGACCAAAGCCCAGGTGGTAGAAACCGGCAACCGCAGCCGTCACGGGCGCTGTTGCCGGAGAGATCACGGCAATGAAGGACGCGATCGCCAAAACGGCGATGACCACACCGGCGATATCGCGATTGGCCGAAGGCTCGACCAGGGGCTCAAACTCATCAAACTCGGACTCGTGGCCCTTATTGGCACGCAGATGGGAACCGGCACCCTTAGCAGATGCCGGTTGGTTATTGGCCTTATTGCCTTTGGCGTTTTTTGCAGATCCGCGCGCCAAACTAAACCTCCATGACGACCGGGATGATCATCGGACGGGTGCGCGTACGGCTCCAGATAAAGTTAGAGAGCGAATCGCGCACGGCCTTGCGAATGGCATCGGAACCGCTGCTGGTAAAGCTAAACTTACCCTTCTCGATCGTCTTCATAATGGACGCGGAGGCATCCTCGGAGAACTGGTCGTCGATGGCAAACGAGACGCCGCGGCCCGAGAACTCGATGGCCTCGATCTCCTTGTGTTTGAGGGAGACGATGGCAACGGCCGTGACCATACCGTCGTTGGCGAGCTTCTGGCGATCGCGCAGGACGATGGGGTCGGTATCGCCGATACGCAGGCCGTCGACGTAAACGACACCGGACTCGACGGGCGTACCGCGCTTGACGATACCACCGCGCATCTCGAGCGTGTCGCCGTTATCGAGGATAAAGATATGATCGTCCTTGATGCCCATCTTGCGGGCCAGCTGCGCATGGGCGCGCAGATGCACGGCCTCACCGTGAACCGGCATAAAGTACGTGGGCTTGGCCATGGCCATCAGGAGCTTGAGCTCCTCTTGGCTACCGTGACCCGAGACGTGGACGAGAGCGCGGTTCTTATCCCACACGTCGCAGCCGAGCTTGGCCAGGCTGTTGACGACCTGCTGGACGGCCTTCTCGTTGCCAGGAACGGGAGTTGCCGAAAGGATAACGGTATCGCCCTCGTGGATGGAGAGCGTCTTGTGCTCGCCATTGGCCATGCGGGACAGGGCCGACAGCGGCTCGCCCTGCGAACCGGTGCACATGACGACAATCTTATCGTCGGGCAGGTTATCGATATCGAAGGCATCGATGATATCGGCGTCATCGATGTTGAGGTAGCCCAGCTCACGCGCCACGCGGGTGTTCGTGAGCATGGAGCGACCGGTCACAACGACCTTACGGCCGCACTTGCGGGCGGCATCGCAGATCTGCTGCAGACGATGGATGTGGCTCGAGAACGACGCGACGAACACGCGACCCGGGGCGTTCTTGATGGCGTGCAACAGGTTGGGACCAACCTCGGCCTCGGACTTGGTAAAGCCGGGAACCGTGGCATTGGTGGAGTCGGAAAGCAGCAGGTCGATGCCCTGCTTGGCAAAACGGCTGATAGCGGCATAGTCGGGCGTGACGCCGTCGATGGGCGTCTGGTCGAGCTTAAAGTCGCCGGTGTGCATAACGGTGCCCTGGTTGGTGCGAATGAACACGCCCAGAGCGCCGGGGATGGAGTGCGTCATCGAGAAGAAGTCGAGCGAGATGCCGCCGAGGTTGACATGGCTGCCGCCCTTGACCTCACGGAACTTGGGTGCGCGGATGCGGAACTCGGAGAGCTTGCCCTCGATAAAGCCGAGCGTCAGCTTGCTCGAGAAGATGGGCACCTTATTGTTGAGGTCCTGCAGCAGATACGGAAGCGAACCGGTGTGGTCCTCGTGGCCGTGGGTGACGATGATGCCGCGGAGCTTCTCCTCGTTCTCAAGAACATAGGTGTAGTCGGGAAGCACCAGGTCGATACCGGGCTGGGAGTCATCCGGGAACATGAGGCCAGCGTCGACGAGCACCATGTCGTCGCCGCACTCGAAGACCGTCATGTTCTTGCCGATACCGTCAAGGCCGCCAAGCGGGATGATCTTCAAGGGAGATGATTTTTTAGCTGCCATAGGTTAGTGTGGTTTCCTTTCTTCGAAACGGGTCTGGAACAACCGACGGGGCGCTTCTGGCAAACCGACCGCCGGGAACGTACAAACATGCATCACAGAGTCGATGCAATAACCACAGTATGATACCCATTTGCACAACAACAGACCACCCATGCATCAAAGCCCCATCCAAACCGGCCAATAAGGGACAGGTTTATTTTGGTCGATTTTATCTGGGGAAATGCTGCAGCGTCTATCTACAAATCCGAAATCTGACTACTGAATAGACTGTCTAACTAAATTGCGAGCGGCACTAACCAGTCCTTTTGCTTGCGCCCGGGAGGGCCGCATATGAAGTTTATCGCGAGTTCCGCACGCAAAGGAAAGCACTTAATGTGCTTTCCGTCTTGCGCAGGACTGTAGAGCAGGAAAGTTCATATGCGCCGCCCGGCTCCCGCGGCTCCCGAGGGGTATCTCCCATGCAAAAACTTTTGTTGGGTAAAGTCCGAGGTCAGTGGCGTTTTATAACGAGAAATTCAAAAAAGTTGAAAATCCATTACAAATTTGCGTTGACTTTAGGTAACTAAAGTTTCATACTCCTTTTTCAACCACTGGGGGATGTGAACACGCACGGATCGTTCGCATCATGATTGAAGAGGATTTTTTAGACATGTTCACGCATCAGCTAAACATTATCAGCGTAGTAATTATCTGATGCGGGTTAGCACATACAGCTAGCCCGTACGATAACGGGCGGCTGATGAAGATGAGGGCCGTCGAGCGCAACCGACGGCCCTCATTTTTTATGTCTAGGAAGTTCTTTTTAGAGGAGGAAATGTAATGAACGGAGTTTTGCTCATGGTTGTGGCCGCGGCGGTGCTCGCCTGCGGCTATCTGGGCTACGGCCGCTGGCTGGCCAACAAGTGGGGCGTTGACAAAGAGGCCCTCACGCCGGCCAAGCGCATGAAGGACGGCAAGAGCTTCTCGCCCGTCTCCGCCTTTACCGCGTTCTCGCACCAGTTCAGCTCGATCTGCGGTGCTGGCCCTGTCACGGGTACGATCGTCGCCATGGCCTTTGGCTGGCTGCCCGTCGTGCTCTGGGTCCTCGTCGGCGGCATCTTCTTTGGCGCCGTCCACGACTTTGGTGCTCTGTACGCTTCGATGAAGAACAACGGCAAGTCGCTCGCTCAGCTCATCGAGAAGTACATCGGCAAGACCGGCCGTCGCCTGTTCCTGCTGTTCTGCTGGCTGTTCTGCATCATCGTCATCGCCGCCTTCACCGACATGGTCTGCAAGACGTTCATGTTCACCCCGGCCGTTGACGCTTCTGGTGCTGCTACCGGTGCCATCGACTTCACCAAGTCCTATGCCGCCGGCTGCGCTGGTACCATCTCCATCCTGTTCACCTTCGTCGCTATCGCCTTTGGTTGGGCCCAGAAGAAGTTCAACCTCACCGGTGCTACCGAGTTCGTCACCGGCGTGGTCCTCATGGTTCTCATGTTCGCCGTCGGTATGCAGTTCCCGGTCTACCTGGATAAGTTCCAGTGGTTCGCCGTCGTCATGGTCTACCTGGTCTTTGCTGGCGCCATGCCCATCCAGATGCTCAAGACCCCTCGCGACTACCTCACTTCCATCATGATGATCGTCATGATCGCCTGCGCTGTCCTCGGTATCGTCGTCCTGGGTGTTAACGGCCAGGCCACCATCACCGCTCCGGCCTTTACCGGCTTCTCCAGCGCTTCTGGCATGATGTTCCCGGTCCTGTTTGTTTCCGTTGCCTGCGGTGCCCTCTCCGGCTTTCACAGCCTCGTTTCTTCTGGTACCTCCTCCAAGCAGGTCGAGAAGGAGCAGGACGCCGTCAAGGTCGGTTATGGCGCCATGATCGTCGAGTCCTTCGTCGGCATCCTTGCCATCATCGTCGCCGGCATCATGTTCTCCGACATGAACACCGCCGGTACCGGCGCCCTCAACGCCGGCGTCGCTTCCACCCCGTTCCAGATCTTCGCCGCTGGTATCTCCCGCGGTATGCAGGCCTTCGGTGTTGACGGCACGCTCGCTACCGTCTTCATGACCATGAACGTCTCCGCTCTGGCCCTGACCTCGCTCGATGCCGTCGCCCGCATCGCCCGCACCTCGTTCTCCGAGTTCTTTGCCCAGACCAACGACGCCCTGGCCATCGAGTCCAAGGCCGGCTACATGAAGGTTCTCGGCAACCCCTGGTTCGCCACGGTCGTCACCCTGCTTCCCGGTCTCGCCCTCGCCTTTGGCGGCTATGCCAACATCTGGCCGCTCTTTGGTGCTTCCAACCAGCTGCTCGGCGGCATGACCATGATCACCCTCGCCGTGTTCTGCAAGTGCACCGGCCGCAAGGGCTGGATGCTCTACGTGCCCGTCGCCTTCCTGCTCTGCTGCACCTTCACCTCGCTGGTCCAGAGCGCCATGGGCTGCATGACCGCTGTCCAGGCTTACGGCTTCTTCGGCACCATCCCGGCTACCGCCACCACGGCCGCCGTCTCCGTCGCCGCCACCAAGGGCCTGCAGCTCGTTTTCGCCGTCCTGCTGATGGTCCTGGGCCTCATCGTTGCCGTCAACTGTCTCAAGGAGTTCTTCGGCAAGGAGGCCGGCTCCATGCCCGACGAGGAGCCCGAGTGGTCCGAGATGGGCAAGGCCGAGTACGGTCGCACCGCTGCCGCTGAGGCTCCTGCCGACGCCGAGGCCGCTAAGGCCTAGTCGGTCGGACGGGTTGAATCTCCCATCTATTTGACTCGGAAAGACCGGGTCCGCAATCAAGCGGACCCGGTCTTTTTTCTTGTGATAACAGGTGGTGCAAGGGCGTTCTCGCAGATGTTTTGCGTGGATAGGCTCGTGCGTTGTACCATATGGACGTATATGTGTGCATATGAAAGGGGCCCCGTGGCCAAGACGGTATATTCCGATAATCAAAACAATGTCGATGCTCTGGCTGAGCGTCTGAGCAGCCAGACGTCGCTTTCTGCCGAGCGCGCCAAGCTGGTTGCCTACGACCTGCTCTGCCGCAAGGCGCTCAAGATTAAGTCGAGCGCGCTGGCGCAGATTTTCCGCTCCGTCGATAAGGAATGCGATACCAAGGCGATGCGCGATGAGCTTATCGCGGCAAATATCGTGACCAAGATCGAGGGCAGCGGCATTAACGGGCGCCCGGCGTTCTATACCATCAATGTCGAGATCCGCGATGCCCAGGAGCAGCCTGCCGAGTCCGTCGAAGATTTTGTCGTCGAGGATTCCGCTGACGTGCCTGCTGTGGAAGAAGTTGCTCCGCGTGAGCATGTTGATACCGATGAGTTGCTCGATGAGAACGTCGTGCGTGCCTTTACGGCCAAGGCAGGGCGCGGCGGTTTTGGCGGGGGTGGCAAGCGCGATGCGCAGCGTCGCGCCCAGCAGGAGCGCTTCCGTCGCGCCGTTGCTCGAAAGGGTGAGACGGATGCCGAGGCTGTTGAGAACGAGGTTGCTGCCGATTCGCAGAGGCCCGCGAAGGAGCAAAAGCCCGTGGAGGCCCAGGAGCCCCAGCGTCGCCGTGGTGCCCACTTTAAGGCTGCGCAGCAGGATGTCGCGCATGAGGTTGAAGAGCCTTCCGAGGCTGCAGACGATGTTGAGGAGTCTGCCAAGAAGGCTCCGGGTTCATGCCGTCCCGGGCGTGGTTTTGCGAGGCGCGCGTATCCCGTAAGGCGTCAGGAGAAGGGCGAGCCGGCTTCGACCGCTCAGGCCGAGAAGGCCGAACAAACCGAGAAAACCGTTGAGCCGGCGGCTCGCGAGCAGCAACCTTCCGAGTCGCAGCCTGCGGCTGACACTGAGGTCAAAGCTCAACAGACCGCTGATAAGCAGGCTGGGGAGAGCGCCTCAGGCAAGCCCCGCCGTCGTCGTCACCGCGGCGGTCGTGGCTCAAATGCCGAGGCCGCGGCCGAGAAGACAGCGACACAAAACGGAGATGAGAAGGCCGAGACTCCGGTGGATCAGGTCAAGCGCCAGCCGGCGAAGGAGGCCAAGTCCGATCGTCCGCAAAAGCGCTCGTCTGCGCCCAAGCAGGAACGTAATACCCGGGCAGATTCCAAGCGTAAGCCTCATGCACAGGCTGAGCCTGCCGCGGCTGATAGTGCTACCCAGCAGCCCGAGTCGGCCGTCCACGGCGAGGTATCGGCGTTTGCCCTTGCCCGCGTTTTGGGCAGGCAGCTGCTCAAAGTTGTCCCTACGCCTACGGCGCTCTCTAAGATCAAGGAGCAGCAGACTCAAATTGTTAAGGTCGAGGGCAAGGACGGCAAAAAGGCGCCGCAGCGCACTCAGCACAACGAGATGTCCAACCGCAAGATTGCCGAGGAAATCGCAATCATCCAGGCTTGGATCGAGCAAAACCGAGGTGCCGATACGCCGGTTGCCTCGCGCCGCCAGCGTGCCTACCAGATTTTTAACGATGAGAAGGCCTTTGACGGCAAGCACGGCGAGCGCCTAATTCGGCGTATGACCGAAAAGGGCATCAGCATGCAGGCGATTAAGGTCGCCCCCAACCGCCCCGTTCACTTTACGGGTTTCTTTACGCTGGGCGCCGATAAGCCGTTCATTATGGTCGAGAACCTGGACACCTACGACGAGATCGTCAGGCTGCTGCGTGGCCGCAAGCACGCCAAGCTCTTTGGCATCAAGGTGGGCGGCGTGATTTTTGGCGGCGGATGCAAGGCGAGCGTCTCGCATGCCCTGGACGATTATCTGGCTGAGATCGGCTATCGCTTTAACTACGTCTACTACGTGGGCGATATCGACCGCGAGGGCGCGCGCATCGTCGAGCAGGCTCGCAATGCCAATGTGGTTGAGATTCGCCTGCATGCCGGCATGTACCGCGCCATGCTCGCCGAGCATAAGCGTCGCGTGAAGGCCGGCGGCGAGTGCGAGCCCGCGGCTGCCAACCAGGGCGTGCCGCAGAACTTGGCGGCGACGATCAAGGATCTGCCCATGGTCACGCGCGTGCAGTTCCGCAATGTGCTGCGCGAGGGCGGGCGCATTCCGCAGGAGATTCTGATGACCGCCGACTATCGGGATGGCGACTCGGGAAGCTTCGACCGCATGCTTAACAACTAAAATCCGCCGGCCCCGGGAGAGCGGGGACACCGGCTTAGGTTTCCTGCTCTACAGTCCTGCTCACGACGGAGGCCACATTAAGTGGCCTCCTGT
>URBQ01000028.1 GCA_900546115.1 uncultured Collinsella sp. | reverse complement strand
GAGTTCCGCACGCAAAGGAAAGCACTTAATGTGCTTTCCGTCTTGCGCAGGACTGCCCGAGCAGCGAACTAAACAGCCAGGCACGCCAGGAGGACTCACATGATCAAAATCACCGTCCCAGCAACGAGCGCCAACCTAGGCATCGGCTACGATACCCTCGGCATGGCCGTCAGCCTCTACTCGCACTTCACCTTCGAGCGCGCCGACAAGCTCACCATCACCGGATGCCCCGAAGAGTTCCAAAACGAGAACAACCTGGTCTACGTGAGCTTTGTCGATGCTCTGGCCGCCTGGAGCGAGCCGGCCTTTCCCGTCGCTATCGACATTCAGACCGACGTGCCCGTCGCTCGCGGCCTGGGTTCCAGCTCCACCTGCGTCGTCGCCGGCATCATGGCGGCCGCCGCGCTGACAGGCCACACCGTCGACCGCGCCGAGCTCGTCCGCATCGCCACCGAGGTCGAGGGCCATCCCGATAACGTCGCCCCCGCTATCCTGGGCGGCGCCGTCTGCTCCTTTACGCCGACCGACTCGCTGCCCCAGTGCCTGCGCTACGAGGTGAGCGATCGCTTGCGTTTTATTACCGTGATTCCGCCCTACGAGGTGCATACGAGCGAGGCGCGCAAGGTCGTGCCGCAGGAGATTCCGCTCTCCACCGCCGTATGGCAAATGGGCCGCATCGCCGGCATGACGCGCGGTTTGGAGACTGGTGACCTAGACCTGATTGCCGCCGCTAATGACGACCGCATCCAGGAGCCCTATCGCCGCCGCCTCATCCCCGACTACAACGCCGTGCGCGACACCTGCCTTAACGGCGGCGCCAAGACCATCTGGATCAGTGGCTCCGGCTCGACCCTCATGGCCGTAACTGATGACACCATCGTGGCAAAGTTCCTGCAGGTCAAGCTGCGTGAGCAGTTCCCCAAGTGTGACACGCATATTCTGACGTGCGACACGGAAGGCGCCCAGATCGAATACCTGTAGCGCCCTGCTTCATTGCTCTCACCGGTCCCCTTGGGGCTTCCCCTGAAAACGTCCTCGATCATGAATTGCCCCGTCGTGCGCGACGGGGCAATTCGATCTGCGGATTGTTTTCAGGGGAAGCCCCAAGGGGACCTGCGCGGCCTCGTCAGGATAATCGCATTCGCTGATTTAATCTTGTGCTCCTACGGAGCTACGGACGAGGGGCCTTCGCGCTGCGGAATGATTTTGAGGGGAACACCCCGACCATCCCTGCGTTTACCTTGCTGAGAATGTCTACAGGAACCCACGCTTTGAAGGGGCGCTGGGCAGATAGGGGCTTTTTAGGTTACATAATAAACTGTTTATCTATGCTACTATTTAACTAGGCATCGCAGTATGGAGGTGGTCAAAGTGTTACGCACACTCAAAGCTTCGTTTTTCCTCTCGATACTTTTGATATTACCGATATGTTTCTCGTTTAGCCCTTCGACTGCTTATGCTGCAGAAAGCGATGCTGTCGCAATTTCTGGCGCAACCCAAGATTTTGATTTAACGAAAGGTCCCGAGCAGTCTCATCAAATCAAGCTTAAGGATGGGACCGTTGCAGTAATAGGAATTAAAAAACCAATGAGCCCAGCCTGATATGGGACAGTTACTACAACAATGCTTCTGGAACTTGGACTATCTATTACAACAGTCCTTTTATTTATCGCGAATTCAAGATCAAGATTGCGAACTCGCTCATTACCAGCGCTTGGGGACAAAACTATACGACTATCGGCTGTACGGTAACAAACGAGTCCTTTATATGGAACTCGAAACAGGCGACATATCGACTCAACTATGAATCGATGGGGATGGCGTCCGGTATCGCCGTGTTGCAAGCAACCATGGAAGGCAGCACGCTCCACACCTATGCAAACTAGACTCACATCAATTGAGGAAGTTCGATGACCCCTATTCCTGCACACTCAGACATTACAATCGCTCTCGTTTTGATTCTCATCGGAGTGGTTATTTGGCGTATCTGCAAATGGTTTAAAAACAAGAAATAGTTGATAAAACGTATACATCATTTATGCGATGCTTGGGGCCGTTAAGTCGGCCCCTATTTCTATAGCTTTTCAAGCAGCAGTCAGCCCATTTGGAAGTCGCAATGCCATTCATACGATTTCGGCCCTTTAAACCGCTTTCTATTGGTAGGGACTCTTGCTGGTAAGGAGCGCTTACTAGATACAAACCTTGGCAATATATTGGGTTAGGCTGCGCTGGTTTCTTTGTATTCGAAGACTGGCTCTAGGAGGTCTTCGATGTTGCAGTGTAGGGCTTTCGCCATATCCCTTACGGTTGTTACCGATGCTTCGTTGATGCTTCTCTGGCGTTGTTCGTACATTTGGATCGAGCGGAGCGATACGCCCGATTCGTATGCCAAGTCTTGCTGGGTTTTCTTGAGCCTCTTTCTTGCTAGCGCCAGTTTGGTTTGACGAGGTGTTTTCTTCGCCATATCGCAAACAAGACGCGCTACGCGTTCTTCCGAGGCTTCGTGCCAGGGGTAGTACAGGCTGCGCAGCACATCAAACGGAACGACATGCAACAGGTCTTCAAAAGAAACCCCTAGACGCCACTGCAGATACGCCAATATCCAGCCCGTCCAGTATTCCGGTGTCTTCTCAAATCGATAGGTCCGATCTGGCATCGACCCCGCCTGGTAGCCAGACCTTTCGGCAATAAGCGCGAATAGCTCAACGCCCGATTTTCCCGATACGACCCATGCGTTTCCACGTTCAAACTCACGAGCCACGCCGCTCAAACAAAAGAGTTCAGCGACTTCGGATCCTTCTGCTCCATAGTCGTTTACGGCGTAGTCAAAGCAGTCGCCAAGGTTGTTCATTGCGTCCTCGAGATAACAGACGGGATATGTCCTACTCGGCCCACAATCCATTAACTCTGGGATCATTTAATCAACCTTCCCCGCCATTAAATCCTTAATGTAGACACCCTCAGGGTCGAACCCGTTTATGGTGTCCAAGTACTTACGCCGCGCGTTCTGCTCTCGCTCAAAACGCCTGGGATAATACTCGGAACCAATTGACATCACCTCAGTGATAGTTTACCAATAACTATCACTGAGGTGATATAGATAGGAGCTTTTGGTGAGCTAAAGCCTGATTAGAGGCAGGCCTCGGCGATGCGGCGCTTGAGTTCGTCGATGCCGGTGCCGGTCTGGGAGCTTGTGATGATCACGTTCTCGGCCGGGACGTTGAGCTGCTTCTTGATGGCCGCTGCCTGACGGGCCTGCTGGGTGCGGCTGAGCTTGTCGGCCTTGGTGAGGCAGACGATAAAGTTGAACTCGTTGCCCTGTAGGTAGTCAATCATGTCGTGGTCGAGCTTGCTGGGGTCGTGACGAATGTCCACCAGCGAGACGACCAAGTTAAAGCTGCGCTCGGAGTCGAAAAAGTCGCCGATAAGCTCGGCCCAGCGGTCGCGCTCGGCCTTGGAGCGACGGGCAAAACCGTAGCCCGGCAGGTCGACAAAGTGCACGTCATCGGCTTCGAAGAAGTTGATGTTGCTCGTCTTGCCCGGCGTACTCGAAACCTTGACCAGGTTCTTGCGGCCAAAGAGCTTGTTCATAATCGACGACTTGCCCACGTTGGAGCGGCCCACAAAGCTCACCTCGGGACAGGTGGACTCGGGAATCTGCGAAACCTTGCCATAGCTGGCGACGAACTTGGCAAGCTGATAGTTAATGGAATCGGCCATGGATACTCCTTGGTCGTAGGTTCTTACAATATGGATGCACGATTACGCAGCGGCAATGCGGCGGACGATATCGAGCGTAATGTCACTCGCCGTGCGGGCATACTCGTCCAGATCGAACTCGCGCTCGCAAAACGCGTCATACGCTTCATCACAATTATCGCTGATAGCACGCAGCACCAGACAATCGACACCGTTCTTGGCTGCAATATGCGCGATTGCCGCACCTTCCATCTCGACACAATCGGCATGCGTCGCCTCGATGGCGGCAGTGCGCATGGCATCACCCGTCACAAAGCGGTCGCCCGTAGCGATGGTGCCGTTCAGGAACTGTTTGGGGTCTTTCTCCGCAACTTCCGCATCCAACAATGCGTCCACAAACCCATGCTCGACAAGCACGGCGGTTGCAATACCAACCAGAGCCGGTGTCGAGGCAAATTCCTCAAGCTCCGGCGCCGACTCGGCGATGAGCGCCGTATCGGTATCCAGGTAGCGCAGACACCCGCCTATAACCACGTCGTTGATGTGGAGCTTGGGGTTCAGGCCGCCCGCAATGCCCGAGAACACAACGGCCTGCGGAGCATATTTGCTGATGAGATGCTGCGTTGCGGCAGCGGCATTAACGGTACCCATACCTGCCGTCGTTGCGACCACGGTCAAACCGTCAAGCTCACCGCTTACAACGGTCAAGCCCGCCTCTTGCGACATGTGAGCGCCGTTCAGTTCTTCTTTAATCTGCGCAACCTCTTTTTCGAGCGCACCGATGATTGCGATGGTAGGCACACCATCCCCCAAACCTGTGAAACTGCTTATCCACGGTATGGTACCAGCATTTTGGCTCATCCGCGCAATACGAAGCCGTTAGACCAGCGCGGCACGCGTATCGTAGAGGGCTCTGGCAATGGCGGCTACAACCTCACTCGAATGGTCACTCCATGGCATCGATGTCATGATGCTCATAACGTAAGTGTCGCCGTTGACATCGATGAGACCCGCATCGCACGTCGCGTTGCAACCTGCCTCGCTGATCCAACCAGCCTTGTTGAGCACCAGAACCTGCTCGTCCGCAATGCCGTCACGGATAAACGATCGGGTCGTGGAGGCCAGAAGGCCCGACAGCCATTGCGATGTTTCGGTATCGCAGCTCAAATACTCGCTCATCTCGTGCCACAGCTTGGCTGAGGTGCGCGGGCAATAGGTGGGAAAATCACTCATCGGATCGAGCGCGGTATCGCAATCGATGCCAAGACTGACAATCCAATTCTCGTAACCGACACGGTCAAACGCCGCGCGTAACGCAATAAACGAATCGTTGTCCGAATTAACGACCGCGGCCTCGATCAGGTCGCGCACCGTCTGCCAGCCCATGTTGTAGCCACCATAGGTGCCAAGAGAATCATCGAGTGAGACCTGGCCCGTCTCGACCAGCGACTCGCAGATGTAGAGTACATAGAGCGCCTTATAACTGCTCGCACCGTACACCTCGGCGTCCGCGTTATACGTCACGCCCTTGCCGCTCGACAGATCGTAAAACACCACGCCCACATCGCCCAATTCCTGGGCCTGATCAAGGGCATCTTGGAGCGCGGCGAGGCTCTCATCCTCCAGGGCGGGGATCTGGTCTTCAGCCAGTGAGAAGGTCTGCACGGTATCGCCTGAGGGAATATCGTTAAAGTCCGCCTTCGAAAGCCTCATCTTGAGGCTCGCTGTCGACAGGGTTTGACTTGCGGTGGCTTTAGATTCAGAGACCTTTTTGTTTTGCATCTGTACCGTTGACGCATCTGGGTGCGCCATTCGCTCCGACGCGTAGGTTTTGGCGGTAATTCCGAGGATAATAACCGCCAACGTTAGCATCCCAATGGCGGCAATCTTCACCCCGCGGATGCGAGCGTCTGCAAGGCCACGCGAAGACGTGCCCTTCGTCTCATATCTGCTGCCATGTTGCGGCACATACTCGTCCCGCGATGCGCCCTTTCGCACGTGGTCTCCTGACTGCTACCATTCATATACGAGCAGCATAATACCGAGCAGGCATTTCTTACCGAAGACATTCAGTCGCGTTTAAGGTGTCTCTAAACAAAATACAGGCGTATCTATGCAAAAACACCGATTCTGTTGCGCATCTCCGCCCAAAACGCAGTTGCGGTGAAATAGTTCCTGTTTGGGCGGTATTAGCCGATAAACAGGAACTATTCCACCGCAACTTGACGGGGCTCTTTAGCAATCAACTAGGTGCCCGGGGGCACTCATTTAAGTCTGTCCCCAATGAGTGCTGCTAGCCGATGGCGTTTTTGAGTTCCGCACGGCGCTTTTTCATGCCCGTCATGACTGCGTTGCGCAGCTCGGGCATGCGCGCGGTATCCATCTGAGGCACGCCCTCAAGCTTATAGGGAATCCCCAGCTGCTCATACTTGACGATGCCCATCGTGTGATACGGCAGCATCTCCAGGCCGACCACGTTATGCCACGGGGCGATCAGACGACCGAGCGCCTCGCACTCCTCCACCGTGTCGGTAATGCCCGGCACCACCACGTGACGGATAACGACCTTGATCTTGCGACGCGCGAGCTCATCACCAAACGCCAGAATGCGTGCGGGATCGCAACCGGTCAGCTTCTTATGCTCGACGGGATCGGCGTGCTTAATGTCGAGCAGCACCATATCGGTCTCGTTGAGCACAGCATCGAACTTCTCGGGGTGGTTGGGGTCAAACGCATATCCGCAGCTGTCAAGGCAGGTATGCACGCGACCATCGGGGTTGTTGTGCATGGCGCGGAATAGGTCGGCCAAAAACTCGGGCTGCAGGAGCGGCTCACCGCCGGACACTGTAATACCACCGCTGCGGTAAAACTCATGGTTGCTCTGGAACTCGTCCATCAGGTGCTCGACGGTCACCATGGTGCCGCCGTTAACCGACCAGGTATCGGGGTTGTGGCAATACGCACAGCGCATGGGGCAGCCCTGAACAAACACCACAAAGCGGATGCCGGGTCCATCGACCGTTCCCATCGTCTCAATCGAATGCACGCGGCCCAGGGCAAACGCGGAGTCCTCAGGACGAGCGTCCACACCCTCGAGCGTCATCTCAGCCATTCCCGCTACCTTGCCTCTCATTGGTTTTAGCTACATAAATGCCAGAGTCATTCTAGCCTATATGCTTGATGGCGAAACGGTTTAGCGGTCAATTGGATTGTCCTATTTGGCCCCATGCAAAAGCGGCAGGAAGGTTGTCGCAACCCGCCCGCCGCCGAGGCAATAGAAATCGATAGACGCCAGGCGTTACGCCTTGAGCGTGAGCACCGCGCCAAAGGCGGTCGGGCCGCAATGGCTCGAGATGACGCCGCCGACCTGAGTCCAGGTAACGTCCTTAAAGCCCAGGTCGTGCGCATAGACTTCCATGTCGTCGCGCAGCTCCTCGGAAAGGCCTACCGAATACGCCAGGCCAATGTGCGAGTAGTCAATCTCGCCCTTCGCAACCATGTGGTCGATAAAGGCGCGGGCGCACTTGAGCATAGAGCCGCGGAACTTCTTGGTTGCCACGAACTTACCGCCCGTTACCTCAATGCAGGGCTTAATCTTGAGCAGGTGGGCGCCAAGGAATGCCACGTTGGACAGACGACCGCCCGCCTTAAGAAAGGCCAGATCGGTGGGAACAAAGCCCAGCAGCACGCGGTCCATGACGGAGTTCGTAAATGCAAAGATCTCGTCGACGGTGGCATCGGGGTGAGCCTCGATATATTTGGCGGTCTCGACGGCAACGAGCGACTGGCCCACCGAGACAAAACGCGTATCCATGGAGAATACGTAGTCGCGGCCCTTAGCCGCAATCTTGGAGGACTGATGTGAGCAGGTCGTGGCCTCGGAATACGCGAGATGCAGAATAGTCGCGTCGGGCTGCTCGGCATGGATACGGTCATACACGTGAGCAAAATCCGCAGGCGCGCAGCCACTCGTCTTAGGCATAACACCGAGCTCGTTGCAGCGCGAGTAAATCTCGAGCGGATCGATTGAACCATCTTCAACGGTCTCGTCACCAACTGTGACGTGCATGGGCACGCGCACGATGCCGTAGCGCTCGCAGAGCTCCGGCGTCACATCCGACCCAGACTCAACCACGATTACGTACTTGCCCATTATTATCACGACCCATCTCGACATTGGCTTTTCAATACATGGCACGCGCCGCCGCACTGTTGCACAACGGCGGCAGAGCGCCAAAGAGACGCCGCCCCTTGCACACAACAAAGGACAGCGTCTCCCTGGAAAACTCCGTGCTTATTTAGGATTCTACACGGTTTGCAACAATGTGTTACTTACTCCGCAAACGGTAGCTATACACGATAAACGGTAGTTCGCTGCGGCAACTGCGACACATTCCGCCCGGCAAGTCCAATCGTGCTCCACGCACGGTTAATGCGCGAGGCGGTAGAAATCCATCGACGCCGCACCCTCGGCATGCAACCCCATCGCCGAAACCGCCGGCGAATAGGTACGGCTCGTAAGTGCTGCCTCGCCGCCGTTGGCAAAAATCTCGACCATCGTAGTGTCCGAAAGCACGCGCAGGTCGCGAAGCTCGCTGAGCTCAATCGACCTCCGGTCTCGCCCATAGCCTTCATTACCCATATCGAGGGTAAGCATCCCCTCCGCATAACGCACAAAGACACCCTTGCGGATTTCGAGCTCGACCATCTTGGCGCCCTCACAGGAAACCACAAGATCAAACAGGCGGCCCGGCTCCTCGACTGTCTCTCCGCCTACAGCACGAACGCAGCCGCCGCGCATCCTCTCAATCTCGTGCGCCGGCTGCTGGCAGAGCTTACCATCGCGCATGCTCAGCTCTCGCGGCACCGTCAACGCGCACTGCCACCCGCGCGCCACCGTCGGGTTTTCCGCCGTCGCATCGGGGCAACCCGACCATCCGATCATCAATCGCCGGCCTGCAGCATCCTCAAAGGACTGCGGAGCATAGAAATCAAAACCGGCATCGACCATCGGGGGCATGCCCTGCCCGACGATTTTAAAGCTCGGCGCCTCCCAATCGGCCTCGATGGGAAACCACACGCACTGATGCGGATTGCGGTAACGCCAACCATCGGCAGGCACACCCTGCGGACAGCAAACGAGAATAAGCTCGCCATCGAGCTCAAACAGATCGGGGCACTCCCACATAAAGCCAAACTTCTCGCCCAACTCAATGCGCGTCGCATAGCTCCAGTCCTCAAGATTGCGCGAGGTATAGACAAGCACGCAGCCACGGTCGTCTTTCGTACGAGCGCCCAGAACCATGTAGTAGATACCATCGTGCTCAAGGATCTTGGGGTCGCGCACGTGCGTACCGATATCGTCGGGGTAATCGACCGGTCCAACAGCTATGCGCTTCTCGCCCAATTCGTCGGGGTTCTCCGCAACCATATGAATCTGGTTTTGCTCACGACCCGTCAACACGTAGTCGTAATCATCGCGATCAAAATGCTTGACGTTGCCGGTATAGAAGTAGTGAATCTTGCCATCACGTACAAAGGCAGAACCAGAATACGCTCCGTTCGAATCCAAATCGGAATCGGGGAACAGCGCGGGGCCGCGATTCTCGTACGTCACAAAATCCTTTGTCGTCAGATGGTTCCAAAGCACTGGACCGCCATGCGCAGCATCGAACGGATCGTATTGATGATAGATGTGATACGTATCACCAATCTGAACCAAACCGTTGGGGTCGTTGAGCCAGCCAAGCTCAGGCTCCACATGGAACAGGAGCCTATCGGGGTCGGACGCGATGCGACCCGCCGTCTCATCCTGTCCGGCACGCCACTGCTCATAGTCCGCGCGTGTCACCTTATTTTTTTGATTAAACATCGCCGTTGACTTTCTCGTCTATGGGGAAGGACGCTCGACTCACACGAGTCGAACGCCCTTCCTCAAATGGACTTATCCTCAGATTACACTGAACGGCTCAACTAGAAGCTAACGTCGAAGCCAGCGCCAGCGCCCTCTTCATCGGTGGTCGGCACGCCCTTTGCCTTGTTGTAGGCAAAGATCAAGACGATTGGCACGATAAAGGCGATGAGATTGCCAGCCACATACCACACGAGGGTCTCGGGCGTGACGATGAGCAGGCCAAGCACGCCGGTCAGACCCTGACCGATAGCGCGCACCTCAAAGAGCTTGACGAAGGCACCGCCGCAGCCTGCGCCGATGCATGCGCAGATGAACGGAATGATCGAATAGCGCATGTTTGCAGCAAAGATAGCGGGCTCGGAGATTCCGACCAGCGTCGGGATAAAGGACGACATGCAGATGTTGCGCTCTTTGGAGTGCTTCTTGTGAATGAGGTACATACCGATGGCGCCGCCGCCCTGGGCGATGATGGAAACCGACCAGATGGCCTGGATGTAGTTGAAGCCAGTCGTGGCAACAAGGTTTGCCTCGATACCCTGGATGAACTGATGCGTACCGGTAACGACGAGCGGCTGCAGGAACGCGGCGAAGACAAAGGCACCAAAGACGCCCATCCTGTTGTACAGGATATCGATTACGCCGGCGAGGACGTCACCGATCAGGTTACCGAGCGGGCCGAACACGGTGAACAGGGCGACGTTAGCAAGAATCAGGGTAACGGTCGGGACAAAGACGAACGAAACGACCTCGGGGATGTACTTCTGGGCAATCTTTTCGACCTTGGCCATAAACCAGGCGGTCAGAATTGCAGGGAACACGCCGCCCTGGAAAGCAACCATGGGAATGGAGAGCGGACCAAAGTTCCAGTACTCAGCACCCGTCGGGTCCATAACGAACGTGTTGCGGTTCATAAGGCTCGGGTGAACCATGACGATACCGACGAGGATGCCCAGGATCGGGTTACCGCCAAAACGCTTGACTGCGCTGTACATAACCAGGACAGGCAGGTAGTCGAACGTGGTGGCGATAATGGCAAAGAAGCTTGCGAGGTTCTTGAGGAACTCGCTGTGATCGGCGAGGCTGCCCTCCATGCCAAAGAGGCCGTTGGCAACGATCAGCGACTTAAGGCCGATGATGATTGCAGCGCCGACGAAGGCGGGAATGATGGGGATAAAGATGTCCGAGAATACCTTGAGGACCGAGAAGAACTTGCCCTTCTTGTCCGCCTCGGCGCCCTTGACCTCGGAAGCGCTGATCTCCTTAACGCCCGTCAGAGCCATAAACTCATCGTAAACCTTGTTGACGGTACCGGTGCCGAAGATGATCATGAGCTGGCCGCTGTTGTACAGCACGCCCTTGACGCCATCGATGTTCTCGAGCTCGGCCTTGTTGTATTTGCTCGTATCCTTGAGCACCAGACGCAGACGGGTCACGCAATGCGTGGCGCCCTCGATGTTCTCCAGTCCGCCGACGTTGTCGACGACTTGCTGGGACACTGCCTTGTAGTCCATGTTCCTCTCCATTCCTTTTCTAAATCATAAAACGGTTCGTTGCCGCTACAGAGACGCGATCGTTGCGCTTGCGCACTTGAGCGCACCGTCGGTGACGGTAAGCGCCACACCCTGGCCCTGCTTGTTGCAGAAGCGAGCGTTGAGCGCAACGTCATCGACAAAGATGGTCGCGATGTCGTCGTCGACGACCAGACGCACATGGTGAGTGCCCTCGCCCTTAAAGAACAACGGACGCTCGAGGCCCATGTTGTTAACCTGGAACCACGGGTACTGGGGAGCCGGCGTGAACTCGAGCTTGCCCTCGCGCAGGTTGGCGCGGAACTCATAGGCAAGACCGGTCTCGGCGTCCTCGGCGAACTTGACCGAGAAGCCGGCAGCGTTACCGCCGAGCTCAATGTCGGCATCGAGCAAGTAGGTGGAGCCGGCATCTGCGGCGAGCACCTGCTCGACCTTGCCCGACTCGCAGGAAAGCTCAAAGGTCTCGACTGCCTTAGCCTCGCCAAAGGCGCCAAGCATGCTGTCGGGGAGCTTGGTGCCGAGCGTTCCGTCGGCACGCTGAACGATCTCGAGGGGCATAAAGGTGCCACCCCATAGGTAAGAGCTGGGGTCGCCGCCCTCGTCACGCGTAGGAACCCAACCAAAGAGAACGCGACGCTCGCCATCGAATGCGGTGCGAGCGGCGTAGTACGCGCGGCCGTCGAAGGAGTCGTCAGCGGGGGTAATCCAAGGACCGTTGATGGACTTGGACATGCGGTAACGGGTCTTGTTGCCGTCGCTGTACTCGGAAAAGACGAGGTACCACCAGCCGCCCATCTTAAAGAGATCAGGCATCTCAAACATGGTGTACAGGCCCGGGTTCCACCAGTCGCCCTGGAACTCCCAGTTGGTCAGATCCTTGGAGGTGAACTTGACCAGGCGGCCGGTCATCAGACGCTTGTCCTCGCCCACACGCGTGCCGAGGATGAGCATGTACTCTTCGTTCTCCTCATCCCAAAGCACAAAGGGATCGCGCCAGTTGCGGTCATCGTAACCCTCCTGGGGCGGAAGCAGCGTCTCGGCGATGTTCTTCTCCCACTTGACGGCGTCGTCGCTCGTTGCGTGAAGAAGAACCTGCTTCATCAAACGTGCGCGGACCTTATCGCGATTGCAACCAGTGTAGAGCGCATGGTACTTGTCGCCCACCTTAAACACCGTGCCGGCATAAATGTACTGGTCGACTTCCTCGTCGCCGCCGCGCTCAAGGCTCTCGCCAAAGTCCTTGTAGTTGACGAAATCCTTGGTCGTAGCGAGTGCCCAGCCAAACGGCTCTCCGAAAGGTTCGGGGTTACGCGTGTCACGCTGATGATAGAGATAGAACGTGCCGTCCTCGCCGTACGGCATGATGTCGCCTACCCAAATTCCCTCAGGCTGGTAATACACCTTGTGCATCCGAGACTTCCTTTCCACGACATACTAACTCGGTACAATGGCAAGATATGTCAATCGTTTTCATATGTCAAACGTTTTCATACTAATACGTCTTTTCGCAGTTCCAGTCGTCGGTAAACGGTTGACATATGCCGGCGAACGGTCATCAGAGGCGTTTGAGGAATTCTTTTGGCACGGGATGAACTACGCGGTTTTGCCCTCAATGAGTTCAACGGGGAGCTTGATATTCGATTCGGGATTATCGCCGTTAATAAGAGCGATGATGGATTGCGCCGCGAGCTCTCCGATGCGATCGATATCTTGACGTACGGTTGTTAAGTCAGGCATAAACGTCATAGTTCGGCGGGCACCATCCGCGCCCACGACCTTAATATCGTCTGGAGCGCTCAAGCCGCGCTGCTTCATCACGTTGAGACAGATGGCCGCCATCGTATCGTCTCCCGCAAAGATGCCGTCAATATCGGGGTTCTCATCGAGGATCTTCGCAACGACCGCGCCCTTTTCGTCGTCGGGCTTAACGAACTCAACCTCACGGACAAGCGCGGACAAACCGGCCTGCTCAACAACATCGAGGTAGGCATCGGTACGCTTATTGGCAGGCATGCGCATGCGGCTATTGCTGCGCAGGCACAGGATACGCCTGCAGCCGTCATCAATCAGACGGCGCGTGGCGAGCTCGCCAATGCCATAGCTGTCACTTGCAATCTGGACAGAGCCCTCGCCAAGATCGCAGTCGATGCCAACCAGGCTCAAGCCCATCTCGGCATATGCCTCGGCACCGATATTGAGGGAGTTGACGATGACGCCGTCGACCATATTGCGGCGGAGCATGTCAATATAGGAACGCTCAAGATCGGGTCGATTGGCGCTGTTGCACAGCAACATCTTAAAGCCGTTTTCCGCTAACGTGCGCTCGACCGCCTGCACAACCTGAGCATGGAACGGGCTGCTCACAAAGGGAACGATCATACCGATAAGATTCAGGCGACCGTTGAGCATGGCACGGGCGATATCGTTGGGCGTATAGTTGATGCGCTCCATCGCGGCATGGACCTTATCGCGGGTCTCTTGGCTAATATAGCCGCGATTATTAAGCACGCGAGATACCGTAGTAGGCGAAACCCCCGCCACCGCTGCAACTTCCTTGATGCCAGGCTTAGCAGAATCCTTAGAACGAGCGCCCTCGCGAGCCATAGCACCCTCCCCCATCAACATGTCAAACGTTTACATACGAACAAAGCATACCCCAACAACAGCGGGAAGACGGTAACAGCACAAGTAAGTAAACGACTCATCCAAATAATTAGGAGAGTTCCGCCTAAAGGGTGACTACACAGGACCCCCGCCGGGCCGCTTTGGGTTACTTTCCAAAACATTTCCGCAGGACGCAAAGGGCTCCGCCGCGCGAAGCGCGCAGCGGAGCCCTTTGCATGTCCGAGGACGTTTTGGAAAGTAACCCAAAGCGGCCCGGCGATCCTGCGGGAGTTAAACCCCTTTAGAACTTGTCATGGAAGGTACGCGAAATGACCTCGTCCTGCTGCTCCTTGGTGAGCGTGTGGAAGTTCACGGCATAGCCGGAAACGCGGATGGTCAGCTGCGGGTACTTCTCGGGGTGAGCCTGAGCGTCAAGCAGCGTCTCACGGTTGAAGACGTTGATGTTCAGGTGGTGGCCACCCTTCTCGGCGTAAGCGTCGAGCATGTGGACCAGGTTATCGGCCTGAGTCTCGGAAACTTCAGAAACCTTCATAATGTGTCTCCTTCGATCGATAGGCGCCGGCCGAAACCGGCGCGCTAATCAGTAATCGTTATTGTTAGTATAGCACTAACAATAGTTACTCGCCCAGCTGATCAAGGTCGATATCGCCAAAGAACACCTGGTCCTCCTTGCCGAGCGCGCCCGGGATGATGGAGAAGGTGTTGGAGATGCCGTCCTGAGCATCGCGGAACGGGAGCTTGGAAACCGAAGACAGCGAAGCGATGGCGCCGTGGCTATCGCGCTTGTGCATGGGGTTAGCACCCGGGGCGAAGGGCTGGCCAGCCTTGCGGCCATCAGGCGTAGAACCGGTCTTCTTGCCGTACACGACGTTGGAGGTGATGGTCAGAACCGAGGTCGTGGGCACGGAGTTGCGGTAGGTGTCGTTCATGCGGATGTACTCCATGAACTGGTGCACAACGTCGTGAGCGATCTGGTCGACGCGGTCGTCGTCGTTACCGTACTTGGGGAACTCGCCCTCGGTCTCGAAGTCGACGATGATGCCGTTCTCGTCACGGACGGGGTGGACCTTGGCGTACTTGATGGCGGACAGGGAGTCAGCCACGACGGAAAGGCCAGCGATGCCCGTAGCGAACCAGCGATGCACGTGCTTGTCGTGCAGAGCCATCTGGATGCGCTCGTAGCAATACTTGTCGTGCATGTAGTGAATGATGTTCAGCGAGTTGACGTACACGCCAGCGAGCCACTTCATCATGTCGTTGTACTTTGCCACAACGTCGTCGTAATCGAGCGTATCGCCCTCGACGGCGCGGTACTTGGGGCCGACCTGCTTCTTGGAGACCTCGTCAACACCGCCGTTGAGCGCGTAGAGCAGGCACTTGGCCAGGTTGGCGCGGGCGCCGAAGAACTGCATCTCCTTGCCGATGCGCATGGAGGACACGCAGCAGGCGATGCCGTAGTCGTCGCCGTGGTAAACGCGCATGAGGTCGTCGTTCTCGTACTGGATCGAGGAGCTGGCGACGGAAGTCTTGGCGCAGAACTTCTTGAAGTTCTCGGGCAGACGAGTCGACCACAGAACGGTCATGTTGGGCTCGGGGCTGGTGCCCATGTTCTCGAGCGTGTGCAGGTAGCGGTAGCTCATCTTGGTAACGAGCGTACGGCCGTCAACACCCATGCCGCCGATGGACTCGGTGACCCACTGCGGGTCGCCGGTGAACAGGGCCTGGTACTCGGGGGTACGGGCAAACTTGACCATGCGGAGCTTCATGATGAAGTGATCCACGAACTCCTGGATCTGCTCCTCGGTGAAGGTACCGTTGGCAAGGTCGCGCTCAGCGTAGATGTCGATGAACGTAGAGGTACGGCCGATGGACATAGCGGCGCCGTTCTGCTCCTTAACGGCAGCGAGGTAGGCGAAGTACATCCACTGGATGGCCTCCTGCGTGTTGGTAGCAGGGTTGGAAATGTCGAAACCATAGGTCTCGGCCATCATCTTGAGCTCGCCGAGGGCGCGGATCTGCTCCTGCAGCTCCTCGCGATCGCGGATGTTGTCGGCGGTCATGACCGTCGGGGTGGAAGCCTTCTGGGCCTCCTTGTCCTTGATCAGGTAGTCGACACCGTACAGGGCGACACGACGGTAGTCGCCGATGATGCGGCCGCGGCCATAGCCATCGGGCAGACCGGTGATGATGTGAGCCGAGCGGCAAGCACGCATCTCGGGGGTGTAAACATCGAAGACGCCGGCGTTGTGGGTCTTGCGCTCGAAGGTGTAGCGCTCGACAACGTTCTCGTCGACCTTGTAGCCATGCTGGCTGGCAGCCTGGCAAGCGATGCGGATACCGCCGTTGACGTGCAGAGCGCGCTTGAGCGGCTTGTCGGTCTGGAGGCCGACGATGGTCTCCTTCTCGCGGTGGGCGTTATCGATGTAGCCAGCGGGGTGGCTCACGATGCCCGTGACAGTCTTGGTGTCCATATCGAGGACGCCGCCCTGCTCACGCTCCTTGAGCAGCAGGTCGAGAACTTCGCCCCACAGCTCCTTGGTACGCTCGGTCGGACCGGCGAGGAACGACTCGTCGCCCTCGTAGGGGGTGTAGTTCTTCTGGATGAAGTCTCGGACGTCAACCTCTCCCGTCCAGATGCCTTCCTTGAAGCCTTCCCATGCCTCCTGCATTGTGTAACCACGCTCCTAGTTACGTGTAATGCGGCGCTCTCTCACACCGCTGCTTATTGAATTCTTGAATTTTCGGCTTGCACTACCGGCTTCTTCCGTTCTTCACCACACGTTGGTGCAGGGAAAAACGTTTGTCCACCTTGGAACTGCAACCCAAACCCAAGATTTCACCCGTTTGAGAAGGATAACATAGCCACCCCCTTCATCAGGGCTGTTATATGTTTCTTTTTTTATAACATTGGGGTGTTTTTTACAAATCCGCAGGAAATGCGAGCGCGAACAACTACCGTTCACCGATTTGTTTGGTATTTTTCCTTGCCTTTGTACGACGTTCACTCTAGCTGTTATGCCAGCTTTAGCAGGGTAAAGTGCCTCTGAGTAGGCTTTGGGACATGCCTAGAGATCTACCCCTAACTTTGCTGGTACCAACGGTGCACGGAGGTCACCTAAAGGTAGTTTTCTAGACATGTCCCAAAAATCTACCGTATAGGGTGCGCGTGCAGGGGTATCATCTTCCACCGAAAATAGTTTCTAGTGTTAGGGGTTTTCGGTGGAAGATACCGATTTCCATGAGCTTGGGCGTCAACTCTTAACTGAGTTTGGCAGCATGCATCAGCGCATTTCGCGCTTTGCGGACAAAGCTCTCGGCGGCGAGATGGCTGTCATGCGCGCTCTCATGCTCGCTGGCGGCTCGCTCACGCCGAGCGAACTCGCAAATCGCGCCTGGGTCTCGAGTGCCCGCATCGCCAATATCTTACGCACTCTCGAAGCCAAGGGCTGGGTCGAGCGCGAGCACTCAAAGACCGACCGTCGTCGTGTACACGTCACGATGACCGATAAGGGATTCCAGAATCTCGAAATCAAACGTCGGGAATTCGAGGAGCGCACCGCGGCCTTCCTCGAGCAGCTCGGCGAAACAGATACCCAAGAGATGGTGCGCCTTCTAAGGCGTTTCAACGAAATTATCGACCGCAATCAAGAAAGGAGAGATGCCGAGTGAGGATTCTCAAGCTCTTTAAAAAGCATGTCCTGGCACTGTTCACAGCTATCGTACTTATCGTAATCAGCTGCAACGCCGATCTGGCACTGCCTACCTACATGAGCGACATCGTCGACGTGGGCGTACAGCAAGGCGGCATCGCCTCGCCCGTGCCCGACACCATCCGCTCCGAATCGCTCGACGACCTCGAACTCTTTATGAGCGCCAAAGACGCCAAGACGGTAGAGGGTGCGTTTGGCAAGGCAGACAAAAACGGGATTCGCACGTACAAGGGCACCGAGGACGAGCGCGCCGACGGCAGCAAGCTCGCCGACATTATGAGCCTGCCCGAGACCGTCGTCCTTTCGCTCAACCAAGGCATCGACGCCGACTCCATGGGCGACATGACCGGCACGTCCAGCGAGAAAGACAGCGACGCCGCTCAGGCCATGCCCACGCCCGAGCAAATGGCGGCGATGACGCCCGAGCAGCTCGCCGAGATGCAGCAGAAGGCCACAGCGGCGCAAAACATGCAAAAGCAGATTGATGCCGACGGCGGCAAGATCACCATGAAGAGTCTGCGTCTGGGCATCGAGGGCGGTCTGGTAGACCAAAGCAAGCTCGTCGAGGGCGCCAACCAAATGGCGGATAAAATGGGCTCCATGTCGGGCTCCATCGTCACTCAGCGCGCCGTGAGCTATGTGCAGGATGAGTACAAGGCGCAGGGCATCGACCCCGCCGACGTGCAGAACGCCTACCTGGGCCGCATGGCGACCACGATGTTTGGTCTGTGCCTGATCTCACTGGTCGCCACCATCCTAACCGGCGCCGTGGCCTCGCGCACCGCCTGTTCCATCGCACGCGACCTGCGCCGCGAGACCTTCAACAAGGTCATGCACTTCTCGCCGGCCGAGGTGGGCAAGTTTAGCCAGGCCTCGCTCATCACTCGCTGCACCAACGACATTCAGCAGATTCAGATGGCCGCAACCTTGTTTATCCGCATGTGCCTCATGGCGCCCGTCATGGGCATCGTCGCCGTCATGCGCGTCCTGGCCAACCACACCGGCCTGGAGTGGACCATCGCCGTGGCCATCATCGCGGTCTCGGCCGTCGTCGGCGTGCTTATGGGCCTCACCATGCCCAAGTTCAAAAAGATGCAGAGCTTTGTGGACCGCGTGAACCTTACCGCCCGCGAGCTGCTCGACGGCCTTATGCCCATCCGCTCGTTTAACCGCGAGGAGCATGAGCTCGAGCGCTTTGACCAGGCGTCCCTCGACCTGATGACCACGCAGCTCTACACCAACCGCGCCATGAGCTTTATGATGCCGCTCATGATGCTCGTCATGAACTGCATCACCGTGCTTATCGTCTGGTTTGGCGCGCAGGGCGTGTCCGACGGCGTGATGCAGGTCGGCAACATGATGGCGTTCATCTCCTACACCATGCAGATCGTCATGGCGTTCATGATCCTCACCATGGTTTCGGTTATCCTGCCCCGCGCCGAGGTCGCAGCAGAGCGCGTGGAAGAGGTCATCACCTGCCCCACGAGCATCAACGACCCTGCCTCGCCCAAACTGCCCGCAGCCAGCGCGCCGCGCGGTGAGCTCACCTTCCGCGACGTGAGCTTCCAGTACCCCGATGCCCGCGCCGATGTCATCAGCGGCGTGAACTTCACCACGCATGCCGGTCAGATGCTCGGCATCATTGGCTCCACGGGCTCGGGCAAGTCCACGCTCGTACAGCTGATTCCGCGCTTATACGACGTCACGGGCGGCAGCATTTCGCTCGACGGCATCGACGTGCGCGACATGACCCTTTCCGAGCTGCGCCGCCGCATCGGTTACATCCCGCAGCAGGGTCGCCTGTTCTCGGGCACTGTCGAGAGCAACCTCAAGTTTGCCGGCGACATGGTGAGCGATGATGACATGCACCGGGCGGCACGCATCGCCCAGGCCGAGGACTTTATCGCCGAGCGCGAGGACGGCTACGACTCCCCCATCAGCCAGGGAGGCTCCAATGTCTCGGGCGGTCAGCGCCAGCGCTTGGCCATCGCCCGCGCATTGGCCAAAAAGCCCGAGGTCGTGGTGTTCGATGACTCGTTTAGCGCCCTCGACTACAAGACCGACGCGCGCCTGCGCGAGGAGTTGGCCAAAAACGTCACCGACGCCGCGCTCGTGGTCGTGGCCCAGCGCATCGCGACCATCATGCATGCCGACCAGATCATCGTGCTCGACGACGGCCACGTGGTGGGCACCGGTACGCACGAGGAGCTGCTGCACAGCTGCCCGGCGTACCTGGAGATCGCACAGTCGCAACTTTCCGCCGAGGAGCTGGGGCTCACCCAAGAAGAAATTGCAGCCGTTATGGAAGGAGGCGAGCACTAATGGCAGACGAGACCAAGACCCAGATTCCCAAGCCCACCCGCCAACGTGGTCCCATGGGCCGCATGGGTGGCATGGGCCGCGGCGAAAAGGCCAAGGACTTTAAGGGCACCATGAGGCAGCTGCTCGGCTATATCGGCCAGCACAAGATTGCCGTGTTTACCGCCGTCGCCTTTGCCGTGTGCTCGGTCATCTTTAACATTGTGGGACCCAAGGTGCTCGGCCAGGTTACGACCAAACTGTTCAAGGGCCTGGTTGCCAAGGTCAACGGTACCGGCGATGTCGACTTTACCTGGATCGCCAAGACGCTCGGCTTTTTGCTCTGCCTGTACCTGGCGAGCTCTGCCTGCAGTCTGATCCAGGGCTGGCTCATGACCGGCGTCACGCAAAAGATTTGTTATCGCATGCGCAAGGAGATCGCCGCCAAGATCGCCGTCGTTCCGATGAGTTACTTCAACGGCCACAGCAAGGGCGACGTGCTCAGCCGCATCACCAACGACGTCGATACGCTGGGTCAGTCGCTCAACCAGAGCGTGACGCAGCTCATCACGTCGGTGACGCAGATTATCGGCGTGCTCGTCATGATGCTTTCGATCAGTCTGCCGCTCACCGGCGTCACCGTGCTCACACTGCCGGCCGCCGCGATTATCCTGACCGTGATGATTCACTTCTCGCAGCCGTACTTCCGCGAGCAGCAGCAAATCCTGGGCACCGTCAACGGCATTATCGAGGAGGACTTTGCCGGCCAGAACGTTATTCAGGTGTTCGACCGCGCCGAGGCCTCAATCGAGGAGTTCGACCGTCAAAACGACCGCCTCTTTATTAGCGGCTGGCGCTCGCAGTTCCTGTCGGGCCTGATGATGCCGCTTATGAGTCTGGTGGGCAACATGGGCTACGTGGGCGTCGTCGTGGTAGGCGCGCAGCTCGCGCTGACCGGCAATGCCACGCCCGGCGACATCCAGAGCTTTATCCAGTACGTTCGCAACTTTACGCAGCCGGTGCAGCAGCTGGGCAACGTGAGCAACACGATGCAGTCGATGGCCGCCGCCACCGAGCGCGTGTTTGAGTTCCTGGCCGCGCCCGAGGAGGAGCAGAAGGCCGACGCGCAGATTCCCGAGAAGCGCCCCGGCCACGTGGAGTTCGACCATGTCAAGTTTGGCTACACGCCCGACAAGACCATCATCCACGACTTTAGCTGCGAGGCGCAGCCCGGCCAAACCATTGCCATCGTCGGCCCCACCGGCGCCGGCAAGACCACGCTCATTAAGCTGCTGCAGCGTTTCTACGACGTGGACGGCGGTTCGCTGCGCGTCGAGGGCGTCGACGTGCGCGACTGGGACCGCGCGGCACTGCGCGGCGAGTTTGCCATGGTGCTGCAGGATACCTGGCTGTTTAATGGCACCATCCGCGAGAACATCCGCTACGGACGTCCCGATGCGACTGACGCCGAGGTCGAGGCCGCCGCGCGCGCCGCACGCTGCGACCACTTTATCCATACGCTCGCCGGCGGCTACGACTTTATGATCAACGAGGAGGGCACTAACCTGTCGCAGGGCCAGCGCCAGCTCGTGACCATCGCCCGCGCCATTTTGGCCGACCGCCCGGCGCTGATTTTGGACGAGGCGACCTCCAACGTCGATACCCGCACCGAGGAGCTCATCCAGCGCGCCATGGATGCGCTGATGCAGGGCCGCACGAGCTTTGTCATCGCGCATCGCCTGTCCACGATCCGCAACGCCGACGTGATCTTGGTAATTCGCGACGGCGACATCGTCGAGAAGGGTACGCACGACGAGTTGCTCGCCCAGGGCGGCTTCTACGCCGACCTGTACAACTCGCAGTTCGACGAAGCGGCGTAAATTCTGCCGCAGGGAACGAATAACGCCCGAGAACGGGGGCGCAGGACAGCCTGCGCCCCCGTTTTTTGTTCTGCGGCCCTCGAACCGCCTCCCCTGGGACCTGATTGACGCCCTCCCTCAAGGCCCCGTGGACAAAAAATGGCAAATATGAGTACTGTCACCTTTTTAGTAACAGCCAAAACTGCCCCAAACGACCTCATTGCGGCCTAGATATGCCTTCAAATTGATCAAAATGCCCGGTAGCATGCTTCTGTGTGCCAACGTTAATGAACATATTTACTGTTGTGTCTAATATCTTATAAGGTCGATATGATACTAAGCTAGCAACAGTACTCATATTTGCCATTTTTTGTCCACGGGGTATGCCGCAGAAGATCCAACTTGCTCCAGCATGTCGTACGCCGGTCCCCCCTTCCGGCGAGTGCCGACATTTCCCCAGATAAAACCGACCAAAATAAACCTGTCCCTTTTCGGCAGGTTTCGCTTGCACTTTAGCGTGCGACAGCGGATAATGCCGAGCATTCGAGAATTCGCCAATTGTTGCTGTTAATTGATAAAGGAGGCCCCGTATGGCCATGGAATTCAAACGCAGGCTGCCGATCCCCATGGAGATCCGCGAGGAAATGCCGCTTTCTGCCGAGCTTACCGCCAAAAAGCAGGCATTTGACGCCGAGGTCGCCAAAGTCTTTACCGGCGAGGACGCACGTAAGGTGCTCATCATCGGCCCGTGCTCTGCCGACCGCGAGGATTCGGTGCTTGAGTACATGAACCGCCTGGTCAAGACCGTCGAGGAGGTCAAGGACAAGCTCATCATCATTCCGCGCGTCTACACCAATAAGCCGCGTACCAAGGGCACCGGCTACAAGGGCCTTCTGCACAACCCCAACCCCGAGGCTCCCGACGACCTGCTCGAGGGCGTCAAGGCCATCCGCCATATGCATCTGCGTGTTATTGAGGAAACGGGCTTCTTCACCGCCGACGAGATGCTCTATCCGTCCAACTACCAGTACCTCGTTGACCTGTTGAGCTATGTTGCCGTGGGCGCGCGCTCGGTCGAAAACCAGGAGCATCGCCTGGTGTCGAGCGGCATTTCGGTGCCCGTGGGCATGAAGAACCCCACCGCCGGTTCCACCACCGTCATGCTCAACTCTATTTACGCCGCGCAGGCGCACCAGAGCTTCATCTTCCGCAACTGGGAGGTCGAGTGCGATGGCAACCCGCTCGCGCACGCCGTCATGCGCGGCTACATCGGCCTCGATGGGCGCACCTACCCCAATTACCACTACGAGCACCTGGAGCGCCTGGCCGAGCGCTATACCGAGCATGCCGGCTATGCCAATCCGGCAGCGATCATCGACTGCAACCATGACAACTCGGGCAAGCGTCCGCTGGAGCAGTATCGCATTTGCAAGGAAGTGCTCGACAGCTGCCGCCGCAACGAGTCCATCTCCAAGCTGGTCAAGGGCTTTATGATCGAGTCTTACCTGGAGGACGGCAACCAGCCGGTCGACGGCGGCGTCTTTGGCAAGTCGATCACCGACCCGTGCCTAGGCTGGGAAAAGACCGACTACCTCATCCACGAGATCGCAGAGCGGGTTTAGTTACGCGGGTTTACCAACCCGCGTAACGGCTCGACGCTGCAAACCCGCCAGAGCGGCAATCTGCCTTTCAACTTCGGCGGCATGACCAAAAGGTCAATGCCGCCTTGTTTCAAGGCACCTTGCTCGCTCTGGCGGGTTTTCGCTGTCGTTGCCAAAACAACGGCATCACCTTGGCTGCACACTCATTGGGGGCACTCATTGGGGACGTACTTAAATGAGTAGTCGTTGGGGACGTTCTTGTTTGCCTAGTCGTTTAAGAACGTCCCCAATGACTATCTCTCCGCCCCCGTGGAATCGGAGGTCGTCTACCGAATGGTTGATGCGGCGCCCCTGCGGCCATGCCACACTCATAGATAGCCTGACCCAACTTGGAAGGAGCCTCCATGAGCCTTGACAACGTAACCCTGCGCGCCGCCACGCTCGACGACCTGGATGGTATCGCCGCCATCTACAACCGGCTGTGGTGCAACACGCTACGCAACCGCGGCGACGTCGAAGCTGCCGATTTCTGCGCGCGCTTCAACATTGCCATGCAGCTGCAGCGCTCCCCTATCGCGCTCGTTGCCGAGGCAGAGGGCCGCATTATCGCCGCCTGCTGCATCGGCATCTTCGAGGACGGCAAGCCGCGTACCAACCCCACGTGGGTACCCTGCTACGACGAGATGTTCGCCCAGGCAACCGAGATGGCAAAGACCGCCGATGCCAAACTCGAGGGCTCGCTCTTTGGCGACAGTCGCGAAAAGGCCACGGCCGATCGCTTTGCCGCCACGGGCAACGAGTATGCCCAGGGCCAGCTCAACCTGATCATCATTGTGCCCGAGTGGCAGGGCAAGGGACTCGGCCGCGAGCTCATCGACCTTGCGCGCGCCGAACTCGCCAAAGCCGGGTGCACAAAGTTCTTCCTGATGAGCGACTGCAACTCTGACTGGCAGTTCTACGAGCACCTCAACATGAAACGCATCCTGGAGGATCACAGCCAAGACACCGGCGACGGCTTTATCGTCTACATGTACGGAGGCGACACGCAGGATTAGCCTGTGTGCCGCCTCACGGGCTTTCTCCAAGACAGCCCAAAGCAATCAGCCACGCCAAAAGGGACATGCCAAAAAGAGACAGGTTTATTTTGGCAGGTTTTATCTGGGCGAACGCCAACCGCCGCGAGGAAGTTGCCTTCCCTCACGGCGGTCTTCTAGCAGCCAAAACCAAGTGAGTAGACTTTTTGCAGGAGGCCGAGCACACCCCGAATCGCCACAGCGCTGACCTGCGGTTTTATTGAGCACTTGTCGTGGTGTGCTCGACAGATCCAAAAAAGTCTACTCACTTGCATCTGAGAGGCATCCGATAGACAAAAAAAACCGCCGCGGAAGGGGGCCGACTCCCTCCGCGGCGGTTGTTTGCGTTGGTTTTGCGACGGTTTTGCCCGCTTGCTACTCGCTGTAGCGGGTGGCGATGGCGGCTCGCACCATGCCGGTGCTCATGAGGTAGGTCACCAGGAAATAGCCGCCATAGGCTGCCAGGAAAATCGCACATGTGAGGCCCACCGTGCCGCCGATGCTCATGTTGCCAAACGTGCTTACCAGCTCGATAATCACCTTGAGCGCCACAAAGGAGTGCGCCAGACCCACTGCCAGCGGGAACAGGAAGAACACCGCTTGCTGCGCCATCACCGAATGGCGAATCTGGCGGTCGTCACAGCCGATCTGCGCCAGCACGCGATAGCTGCGGCTTCCGTCGGCCACATTGGAGAGCTGCTGGATCGACAGAATTGCCGCACATGCAACGACCAGTACAAAGCCAATATAGATGGCTAGATAGCTAATCATGCCGTTCATCTGCGCCGCCTGCGTATAGATCTCGGAGCGTGTCATGAAGATTCCCCACGACCCCGGCTCCTTGCCGTCAACGAGCAGATTGTCGAGCATGGTGTATTTAATGCTCTCGTCTGCCTTGGTCACATCCATCCCCTGCTTGTAGTTAACGAGCAGATTACTGGAATACGGCTGCAGGTTAAGCTGGGACAGCAGCTCGTCGGCTACGACCACGGTACCGGGATTGCTGCCGAGTGCCGAGTTGGCGATGGCAGCCGTGTCCTCGTCCGACTTATCGGCTGCGGGCTTGAGCTCATGTCCGCCCAAGGTGAGGGTATGGCCCCCAGCCATGTACTTGGTGTACAGGTCGCCCAACTCGCCGCCCATATCGCACGTAAGCAAGTACTGGTCGCGGCCAATGTTCACCGGCTCCTCGCCCATCATCTGGCGCAGTTTGTTGTACTGGCTCGCCGGCGTCACAAACAGGCCCATATCATCGGCATTGCTACCCTCGAGCGCCATGGGGAGCTTTTCGCCCATGGCCTTGCACATCTCGCCCGCCGTCACCGAAGGATCCGAGCCGCCAAGCGTATAGCTCAGATACGAATCAATCTGCACATGCTCGCCGGCAACATCGGCGATATTGACCTTCTTTCCGGCCTCGTTGCCATTATCTGCCGACTTGCCCTTGATACTTTCCGCAACGTTATCGGGATCGATACGGTCACCGTGCCATGCAGAGTACAAATCGACCGTTGCGTCTGCCAGCACCATGCGATCGGCCTCGGAAGGATTGACATACTTCTTGTAGTAGTCGAGCCTATCGGACGCGTAATAGATATACGTCTGCGACATATCCGCCGGCGTATAGCGCTCCAGGTTCTCGTTCATCACGTTGGCGATCGACATGCCGCAGGTCACCGAGGTAATGGCCAGAAACAGGATCATCGCGATAACGCCCATCGAAAAGCACACCGTGTTGACCTTGGCCGCAAGCTGGCGCACGGTAAACATGTTGAGGCCGCGCCAATACACGCTGCGCAGGCTCTGCAGCAGCTTGATGAGCATGCCCGAAAGTCCCCAAAATAGGGCAAAGGTACCCACCGTAACCATGGCCGTGGTGATACCGAACTGGTTCATGGCCTCCTGCAGCTTACCCTCCGTCGCGGTGAGCGGGAACCCGTCGCGCAGCAGACGGTAATAGGCCACGCCCACCAGCACCACGCCCACGACAAAGATGGCAATCGCGATCCAGGGGTTGCGCGTCTTGATGCTCTCGTTGCGACGCTCGGCACCCATAAGCTCGATGAGCCTGGTGCGGCGCACGGCGCGAAGGTTCAGCAGCAGCGTGAGCACAAACATCACGAGCATGCAGGCAAGGGTCAGGTTGAACGCATGCACCGAGAAAAAGAAGTGGAAATTAGCGATCTGCGTCTTAAAGAGCGAGGCCGTAAAGAATGTCATGAGCTGGGAGAGCCCCACGCCCAGCACAATGCCGGCGACAAAAGCGCCGACCGAAACAAATACGGTCTCGAGCGCCATGATCGTGGCGACGCGCCCGCGGCGCATGCCGAGCACCTGGTACAGGCCGAACTCCTTTTTGCGGCGCTTCATGATGAAGTTGTTGGCATACACCATCAAAAAGGCCATGACGCCGGCCAAAAAGTACGTCAGGTAGCCGAGCATGCTGCCCATGAGCTCGGACAGTCCCTCCTCCTTGATGCCGGCAATGTCGACCTGCATCGAGACGGTATTGAAGGCATAGAAGACCGTGACACCCAGGGTGAGCGTCAGCAAGTAGACAAGGTAATCGCGGCCGGCGCGGCGGACGTTGCCCCAAGCGAGTTTACAGAGCATCGGAGCCCTCACCGCCCATCATGGCAACGACCTCCATAATGCGGTCGAAGAACTCTCGGCGGTCGGTGTCGCCGCGGCGCAGCTCGGTGAAAATCTTGCCGTCGCGGATAAACAGCACACGGCTCGTGTAGCTGGCGGCAAAGCTGTCGTGCGTGACCATGAGCACGGTGGCGCGCAGACGGCGATTGAGCGCCTCCAGGCTCTCGAGCAGCAGGCGGGCGCTCTTGGAATCGAGGGCGCCGGTGGGCTCGTCGGCCATGATCATAGTTGGGTCGGTGACGAGTGCGCGAGCCGCGGCAACGCGCTGTTGCTGACCGCCGGACATCTGGTAGGGATACTTGTCGAGCACCTGACTGATAGACAGACGCGCGGCTACATCCTGCACGCGGGTCGAGATCTCTGCCGAGTTTGTGCGGGCGATGGTGAGCGGCAGGGCGATGTTCTCGCGCGCCGTGAGCGTATCGAGCAAGTTGGAGTCCTGGAAGATAAAGCCCAGCTCCTCGCGGCGGAACTGCGAAAGCTTGGCCTGCTTCATGCGCGTCACATCCTGGCCGTTGATGCGAATGGTGCCGCTCGTGGCGCTATCGATGGTCGACACGCAGTTGAGCAGCGTCGACTTGCCCGAGCCCGAGGCGCCCATGATGCCGACGAATTCGCCGCGGTTGACGGTAAAGCTGACATCGTTGAGCGCGCGGGTCACGTTGCCCAGTGCTCCATATACCTTTTCGAGATGCGCGACCTCCAGTACCGGGGTCGCCGTTTGCGTGGTTTGCATACCGAGTCCTTTCTTGCGATTAGTCTACGGCATCTATAGTCGCAAGGAGCCGAGTCGGCTACCATCGATATGGCTTACGCTTGCCTTACCGTTGTGTAAGGTAGTGCAGGGAACGTTTTGATGTTGAGGAAGGGCTCCTGTTGAAGACTGTTCATGTTGCCGCTGGGATCATTCGCAAGGAAGGATCTGACGAGCTGCTTGCCGTGCAGCGCGGCTACGGCAACATGCAGGGACTATGGGAGTTCCCGGGCGGCAAACTTCTGCGCGGCGAGACACCCGAAGACGCCGTGCGCCGCGAGCTTATGGAAGAGCTACAGGTAAAAGTCACCAACCTGCGTGATTTCTACACCGTTGAGTATGACTACCCCGATTTTCATCTCTCCATGGAGTGTTACTACTGCTCGCTCGCCGATGAATCCGATGAGCCCCAGAAACACGACCGCCAGCTTGATATCCGCTGGATTCCACGCACCTCGCTTGCCACGGTGGAATGGATGCCCGCCGACAAGGGGCTCATTGATGCTCTGATTGAGTTAAAGGAAGATCGGCTTGAGGCAAGCTCCGCCGATGACGCCGCGCCCAACACAACCGACAAACCCGCCACCAAACCCAAGCGCGCACCTAAACGCCGCAGCAAAAAGCGTCCCAAGCCCGGTCTGCTCGACGGCATCGATACCTCGGACCTCTCCGCTGACGAGCGCGAACTGGTCCGCCGTCGCGCCGCCATCAAAAAGTCCATGAAGGGCAACAAGCGCGCCAACACCAAGCCCGAGCTGCTCGTACGTCAGCGCCTACGGGCCGCGGGCCTTACGGGCTATCGTTTGGAATGGAAGGTACCCGGCAAGCCCGACATCGCCTTCCCCGGCCGCAAGATCGCCATCTTCGTCAACGGTTGCTTTTGGCACCGCTGCCCCAAGTGCAACCCAAGCCAGCCCAAGCGCAACGTTGAGTTTTGGGAGGCAAAGTTCCGTCGCAACGTCGAGCGCGACCGTGCTGCTGTGGCAGCGCTCACTCAAATGGGCTGGACGCCCATAACCATCTGGGAATGCGAACTCAAAAAAGACCGCATCGACGCCACGATGGAAAAGGTCATCGAGCAGGTGCGCGCCACAGAGCCGCAGCGCTAACAGCGAGCATTCACACGCTCCGCACGTCCGCGCCACATCCACGTCACAAACCTTAGAAAGCCCTTAAGCTCAAAGCCTTTCAAGAGTGTTACTCGATACCTCTGACCTGCAGTTTCATCGTAACACTAAACCAGGTTAAGCCTTTCTTTAGCGCTTCTTTGCGGCAGCCGCGGCATAATACTGCCAACGCACGGGACCTAGCAGCAAACCTCGCGCGCAATCTTTTGGTGGACATCGAGGAGGCCGCATAAGCATGCATTCTTCCAATGACGCAGCACAGCAGCCATCCCTAAAACATGCAAACCTTTTCTCCTTCCCCCCGACACAGAGAAACGGCCTCCCCGACTCCCCCACCACAAAAGCCAAACGCTCAACCGACCAGAGCCACAACTTGCGAGCATCCTTCGATAAGCTCCAAGCATCCCTAGACAAGGCGTTCCCCGAACAGGCAAGAGCAATCTAAGCCCATCGCGCTTTATACTGATGCCATGCGAAACATGGATCACATAGAATTGCACCGCGGAGGACGCGAGGAAGCGTTTCCCGAGACCGCCGAAGACTGGCCCTATATTGCCGAACGCGCAGAATTCGCTCGCTATCCGGGCAATTCCGTCCCCTGGCACTGGCATTCCGAAGTTGAGCTTTTCTACATGGAGCAGGGAGCGATCGACTATCGAACGCACGCGGCTCATGAGCACGTACGCTTTGAGGAAGGGTCCGCCGGCTTTATCAACGGCGGCGTTTTGCACAGCACGCTGCAATCACCCAATTCGGCGCCAGCCATTCAAATGCTGCATATCTTTCAGCCGTCGATGCTCGGCGATCCCGCGGGGCGTCTCCAAAAGCGCTACATCAACCCATTGCTTCAATGTCGAGGCGTCGATGTGCTCAAATGGTCGCCCACCAATCCCGACGATATGCCCTTTATCGATTTGCTAAAGAGCTCCTTTAGCCACGACCTTCAACGGCCGCAGAACGAGATGGCGCTTCGAAATAGTTTGTCAGAGCTCTGGATTCAGATTAACGCCAAGACCGAACCGCTCTTTTCTTCCGACGGCGCCTCTTGGATGACCAGCCGCGACGTACAGTTCAAGGCAATCCTGGACTTTATCCGCGCAAACTATGCAGCCGCTATAGATGTGCCCCAGATGGCATCTGCAGCCGGCGTAAGCGAAAGAGAGTGTTACCGCATTATCGAAACTTGTGCAGGAACGACCCCGGCGGCATATCTACGCGCATACCGCATAAACCGTGCTTGCGAACTTTTGGCACACACCACGCGAACGGTACAGACAGTCGCGCGCCAATGCGGATTTATAACAGCAAGCCATCTTGGCCAGGTATTTAAAGAACAAATGGGGTGCACTCCTTCGAGCTATCGAGCAGCGAGGCAGAATCTCGATAGCACCAGGCAGAAATCCCGCTAGCCCTTCTTCTGTCACTGCATCAAACTTGCAGGCAAACAACAGAGAGGAGCAATCATATGAAGCACTTTGACCATATCGTATTTGACGTTGATGGGACATTGGCAGATACAGAAGAAAGCGTTCTGTCATCGCTTGTCCAGATTGTCCAAGAAGAGACCAGCAAAACGCTTCCCCGACACGAGCTTGACTTTGCCCTCGGCATACCCGGCAAGGATGCCCTTGAGAAACTTGGGATCTACTCGCAGGCAACGTTGGATCGCTGGTGCCAAGTTGCCGCCAGCTTTAAAAGCACCATCAGCGTGTTTCCAGGTTTGCTTGAAGTCATCGCAACGCTCGCCGATAGCGGCTGCAAACTTGGCATCGTCTCCTCACGTGCGCGTGACGAATACGCAAAAGAAATTGCACCCCTTGGTTTCGATAAGTATTTTGAGCACATCATCCTTGTCGAAGACACAACCGAACATAAACCCGCACCCGCACCCATGCTCGAATATCTCCGACGTGCGGGCGCGAATCCTGGCAACGTCGTCTACGTTGGCGACACCGTCTACGACGAACAATGCGCAACTTCAGCAGGGGTCAGTTTTGCCCGAGCAGCATGGGGATCACACCAAGATATCCCAAACGCCACCTACAACCTCAAAACCCCCAACGACCTACTAACCCTAACAACCAAATAACCCACGCGTCCCACCCTTTCAGCCCCAACACCACAAGGGCGACGACCTCGAGTAGGTCAACCTGGGAGGGACGAGGGCTTAGTTCCCCAATCTTTCCGCAGGGGGCAAAAAGCCTCGCCGCACGAAGTGCGCAGCGAGGCTTTTTGCATGCCCGAGGACGATTGGGGAACTAAGCCCTCGTCCCTCCCCGGGATATGTAGCGAGTCGGAGTACCCTTGCTGTTACTCTGCTTTGCCCACAGAGTTGAGGTTGGTCATGCGGATCTTAACCAGCTCGGTGATCTCGCGCATGCCCTCCTTGGCCGGCTTCTTAGGATCGAAGCAGGCGGGGTTCTCGGCCATGTAGGCCATGAAGCCCTTGGTGTAAGCCTGACGCAGCTCGGTGGCGTAGTTAACCTTGCAGATGCCGTTCTTCACAGCCTCGGCAACCTGCTCATCGGGCACACCGGAGGTGCCGTGCAGGACCAGCGGCACGTCGACGGCGTCGCGGATGGCCTTGACCACGGACTGCTCGATGTGCGGATCGCTCGTGTACACGCCGTGGCTGGTGCCAACGCCAATAGCGAGGGAGGTGCAGCCAGTGCGCTCGACGAACTCCTTGGCCTCGGCAGGATCGGTGTAGGGGCTCTCGCCCTCAACCGCGGGACCGTCGTCCTCCTTGCCGCCGACCTTGCCGAGCTCAGCCTCGACAGGCACGCCCATGGCGCGGCCAGCATCGGCGACGGACTTGGTCAGGGCGATGTTGTCCTCGAAGGACTCGTGCGAGCCGTCAATCATAACGGAGGTGTAGCCAGTGCGGAAAGCCTGCATGCAGCGGTCATAGCCATCGCCGTGATCGAGGTGCAGAGCGACGGGCACGGAAGCGCGCTCGGCGGCAGCCTTGACCATGCCGTAGAAGTAGTCCAGACCAGCGGTCTTGATGGTGCCCGGGGTGGTCTGCATGATGACGGGGGACTTGGTCTCCTCGGCAGCGGCCAGAACGGCCATAACAAACTCGAGGTTCTCGACGTTGAACGCGCCGACGGCGTAGTGGCCGGCCTGAGCGTCCTTGAGCATCTTTTCGGTGGTAACAAGTGCCATGAGCGTTTGCTCCTCTCCCTCGCCCGCATCTGGACATCGGGCGTAGTTGTTCACAAGGCGTTTTACCTTGCGTTTTGCTGCGCTCATTGTATGAAATTCAGCGGCTTTGCACGTGCGAGATATTGTCATCGCGCGAGGTTCAACCTTCATTTTTGAAAAGCAAACGGAAGGGATCGAACCCGAGCGCGCGTGTTCGATATTGAGTTTTGAGCCTTGATCGTCTTTCTTTTATAGAAAAGATAAGTAATCGAAAGGTATTTTCTTACTCAAAAAGAAAATGAACGAAAATAGAGTCAACACAATTCCTGCAAATTTCAGACGATGATGGAGCAGATATGGCCCACGCAACAACCCGAGCTTTCGCCGACGAGCGTCGTTCCGCCATCATGGAGATGCTCGATCATAATGCCTCGGTGCAGGTAGCAGAAATCGCCCAGACCTTTGGCGTGTCCTCCGTCACCGCCCGAGCCGACCTGGACGCGCTCGCCGAAGCAGGCAAGCTGCGCCGCACGCATGGCGGTGCCGTATCGCTCCACAAACGCCTGACCGTTTCCACGCAGGATCGCCGCATCAATGTCAACGTCGCCGCCAAGCAGGCCATCGCGCAAAGCGCCATTGAACTCGTCGGCAATGGTGACACTCTGCTCGTCGACTCGGGCACCACAGCGCTCGAGTTCGTCCGGCTCCTCGACCAGCGCGATGGCATCACCGTCATCACGGCCGACATTACCATTGCCGATTACATCGACGAGAGCATGCCCTTAGTCGATGTCGTCATGCTGGGCGGGGCACTGCGCAAAGGCCATCGCTATCTGTACGGCCCACTTACCATGCAGGCGCTCCAAATGGTCCACGCCGATCTTGCCGTCATGTGCCCTGGCGCTTTTGTTCCCGGCTGCGGCTTTACGACCGACTTTCCGCAGATGGCCGAGACCAAAGCGGCTATGGTCGGTGCCGCTCGTCAAAGTGTCGCCCTCATGGACGCCAGTAAGGTCAACGGACGTGGCATGTACCGCTTTGCCGAGCTGACCGACGTCAACGCCATCGTAATGGACCGTGACCCCGATCACGCCGTCGCCATCTCAATCGCCGAGATCGCCGACGACACCCGCCCAAATCTCGTCATCGCCGGCGCTTAAACAAAAACCACCACAAAGGTCTCCTTTGTGGTGGTTGAGCATCAGAAGTGAATGTGTCGCTACTTGGACAGCTCGTCGGCGAGAACCTCGATCTGAGCGCGCGAGGCGTCGTTGAGCGAACCCAGGACGGTCACCTTATTCTGCGTCAGCGTGATGTCTTTCATACCCTCGAGCTCCTTGGTCATAACCTTAGCGGCGGCAGGTGCCCAGGAACCGGCCTCGACGAGCGCCACGGTGCGGTTCTGGTAGGCATGCTCGGCGAGCGTGTGGATGAAGGTGCTCATAAACGGGAAGATCTCGCCCTGATAGGTGATGGAGGCGAGCACCAGACGGTCATAGCGGAACGCGTCCTCAACGGCCTCGGCCATGTCGTCGCGAGCCAGGTCAAAGACGGAAACCTTCTGGCCGCGAGCCTCAAGCGCAGATGCAAGCTCCTCAACGGCAGCCTTCAGATGGCCGTAGACGCTCGCGTAGGCAATGGTGATGCCCTCGTCCTCGGGCTGATAGCTCGACCAGGTGTTGTAGGTGTCGAGGTAGTAGCCCAGGTTCTCGGTCAGCACGGGGCCGTGGAGCGGGCAGATGATCTGGATGTCCAGATCAGCGGCCTTCTTGAGCACGGCCTGCACGAACTTGCCGAACTTACCAACGATGCCAAAGTAGTAGCGGCGAGCCTCGCAAGCCCAACCCTCGGGATCCTCGATGTCGTTAGCGCCAAACTTGCCAAAGCCGTCGGCACTAAAGAGCACCTTGTCGGTAGACTCGTAGGAGAAGATCACCTCGGGCCAGTGAACGTTGGGGGCGCCGACAAACGTTAGGCTGTGACCGCCCAGATCGAGCACGTCGCCCTCTTTGACGACCATCTTGCGCTCGGGGTAGTCGGTGCCAAAGTAGTTGACCATCATGCGGAAGGCGCCCATGCTGGCCACAATCTGTGCCTGGGGATAGCGCTCCATAAAGGCGGCGATGCCGGCGGAGTGATCGGGCTCCATATGGTGAACGACCAGGTAATCGGGCGTGCGACCGTCGAGCACGGCTTCGATGTTACCGAGCCACTCGTCGACAAAACCGCCGTCGACTGAATCGGCGACAGCAATCTTTTCGCCCAAGATAACGTAGCTGTTGTATGCCATACCGTTCTCGGACACATCGTACTGGCCCTCGAACAGGTCAATGTCGTGATCGTCGACGCCAACGTAGCGGATATCCTTGGTGATCTCCATCAGGCAAAGCCTCCTAGATAGACAAAAGAACCCGTCTATCATAACACTCGGTAGTATCCCAGCTGTTATCTGCCGGCATCCATACCGATTGTTATTGAAATACGATAAATCGCCGTTTACCTGCGCAAACTATGAGCGTGGTATCGCCGTGCTATGTCGAATAATGAGCTGACCGGGAATACGAATGGCAACGGTTTTGCCCGCCGTACCCGCCTCGGGAACCGCATGCTCGAATACCTCGCGCCCGCGCTGATGTAGATCGAATCGCACGGTCGTGAGCTCGTTATGCGCGACAAAATCATCGAGCGAGTCATCGACGCCTACCACGCTCACGTCCTCAGGCACGCGCAGACCGCTATCACGCAGCGCGGCAATCGCGCCATTTGCCATCTGATCGTTTGCCGCATAGATCGCCGTCATGGTGCGATCGTGCTCGGCCAGGTACCTGCCGGCCTCGTAGCCGCTGTTGGCAGACCAGTCGCCCTCGAGCGGCTCTGCCGGCTCGATGTGTTTACGCTCGAGCGCATCCTGCCAACCGGCTCGACGAAATTGCTCGTCGACCGAGAACGACGGGCCGCCAATATAGCGAATCTGCTCGTGCCCCAGCTCAAACAGATGGTCCATAAGCAACAGCGAGCAGCCGTAATGGTCGGAATCGACTGTGGTCACGCGCGGATGCGCATACATGGTAACGATGACCGTGCCAATGCCCGGCAGTGGATCAAACGTCTCAAAATCGGGCGCCATGCGGCTCATGCCGATGATGATGCCGTCCACCGGCAATGCGGCCATACGACGCGTTGCCTCGGCAAGCGAGAACTCCTCGGTCTTGGACATCTCGACCAGCGTGATGGCGCAATTACGCTCGCGAGCAGCGCTGGCGATGCCGTCGATCATTGAAAGGTTGCCAAACTTGGTGACATCGTTGATGCACAGGCCGACCGAATGGTAACGGCCATCGCGCAGCGAGCGACCGGCATAACTCGGACGAAAGCCGAGCTCTTGCATAGCGGCCTGCACGCGCTGGCGCGTCTGCTCGTTAACGTTGGGCAAGCCGTTGGCGACGCGCGAAACCGTCTGCTGCGAAACGCCAGCAGCGCGGGCGACGTCGGCCATGGAAACCGGACGCGTACCTGTATCGTTGGACGGGCGCCTTGCCACAGGATCACCTTCACCCTTGCGAGATCTGAATAGCGTGAATGCCGGCCCGGGCAGTAATACATCCCGCGCCGAGGCCCGCTATCGTCGGACGCATGTTAACGTACTCTACTTTTTCTATCTGCATCTCTTCTGCTTTATAAGTCCATACGGCAGTACCGTTCACGGCTGTATTTCTACCGATTACCAGATTCTCAAAAAGTGACAAGCGATGTGTTATGAGTACGTTAACATAGCCCGTAACGTGCGGTATCGTGAACACTTGGTTCATGCCGCTACAAGTTGTTAACGTACTCATAACGACGCAAAACTCACCCGTGCGCGCCAAGGAAAGGACTCCCATGACCACGCCCGACGAAAAGACATTCGCCACACTTACCAAGCTGTTTGAGGAGGAGTTTGGCCCCATCGGCGACCGCCAGGTGCTCTACGTACACGCGCCCGGCCGTTCCGAGATCAGCGGCAACCACACCGACCACGAGGGTGGCCACGTTATCGCCGGCTCGCTCGATGTCGCTGTCGACGGCATCGCCGTGGCAACCGATTCCAACAAGGTTCGCGTAGCCGACGAGGGCTATCCCACGTTTGAAATCGCGCTCGGCACGCTAGACGTTCGGGAGTCCGAGAAGGGCACGTCCGCAAGCCTCGTGCGCGGTATGGCCCACGAGATTGCAGCCCTTGGCGTTGAGCCTCACGGCTTCGATTTCGCCTTCACCTGCTCCGTCCCCTCGGGCGGCGGCCTTTCCAGCTCCGCTGCCGTCGAGGCCGCATACGGCCGCGCCATGGAGACGCTCTGGGGCGCGCCCGCCATTGAGCCCGTCGCGCTCGCGCAGATGAGCCAGCGCACCGAGAACAACTACTACGGCAAGCCCTGCGGTCTGATGGACCAGGCCGCCGTGTGCCTGGGTGGCCTCGCCTACATGGACTTTGAGGACCAGGCTCAGCCTAAGACCCAGAAGCTCGAGCTCAACTTTGAGGATCACGGTTATGCGCTTGTGCTCGTTAAAGTGGGCGCCGACCACGTGGCAGCCACCGACGACTACGCCGCCGTTCCGCGCGAGATGCAGGACGTCGCCGCCGAGTTTGGCAAGGCGCGCCTGTGCGAGGTCGACGTTGCCGACTTTGACGCTAAGCTCCCCGAGCTGCGCGCCAAGCTGGGCGACCGCGCCTGCCTGCGCGCCGTTCACTACTGGTACGAGAACGGCCTGGTCGATAAGCGCTGGGCAGCGCTCAACGCCGGCGACATTGACCAGTTCCTGGTCCTGACGCGCGAGTCCGGCGCCAGCTCTGCCATGTACCTGCAAAATGTTGTTGCCAAGCTGGGTTCCGAGCAGCCTTCCATGTATGCCCTGGCGCTGGCCGAGCACGTGCTCGACGGCCGCGGCGCCGTCCGTATCCACGGTGGCGGCTTTGGTGGCACCATCCAGGCCTTCGTGCCGCTCGATCTGGTCGACACCTTCATTGCCAAGATGAACGGCTGGCTGGGCGAGGGCTCTGCCCGTCACTACGCCATCTCTGACAAGGGGGCTTACGCGGCATGGCTGTAATGACTGACGTGCGAGAGGCCGCGCAGAACCTGATCGAGTACGCCATCCACCGATCGATGATCGGACAGGACGACCGCATCTGGGCATACAACACCATTTTGGAGTGCATCGGCGCTACGGGTCCCGCGCTCGATATGGCCTGGGCGCTCCAGGTTGAGAAACTCTCGCTCTTGCACCCCAATACCCTGCCCGACTTTGATCTTGAAGGCACGCTTGCCGCGCTTTCCGAGGCCGCCGTTACCAACGGTGCCGCCGAGGACACGGCGTCAGGCCGCGACCGCATCGCCATGCGCATCATGGGTGCGCTCATGCCGAGGCCTTCGGTTGTAAACGAGGAGTTCAACGGACGTATGGGCGTCAACGAGCCCCGCGCCGCAACCGACTGGTTCTACGGCCTGTGCTGCGACGCCGGCTACGTGCGCCGTGCCGCCATCGCGCGCAACATCAAATGGAGCACCCCCACCAACTGGGGCGATCTTGAGATCACCATCAACCTCTCCAAGCCTGAGAAGGACCCGCGCGATATCGCCGCGGCAGGTGCCGCCAAGAACACGGGCGAGAAGTATCCCGCCTGCCAGCTCTGCATCGAAAACGAGGGCTATCCCGGACGCTCCGCTGCAGCCGACGGCGGCGCTCACCCCGCTCGCCAGAACCTGCGCATTATCCCCATCCAGCTCAACGGCGAGCGCTGGGGTTTCCAGTACAGCCCGTACGCGTACTTTAACGAGCATTGCATTGCCATGAGCTCCGAGCATCGTCCGATGCACGTCGACCGCAAGGGCCTGACCTGCCTGCTCGACTTTGTGGACCTGTTCCCGCATTACTTCATCGGCTCCAACGCCGACCTGCCTATCGTGGGCGGCTCGATTCTGTCGCACGACCACTTCCAGGGCGGCGCGCACGAGTTCCCCATGATGCATGCCGCCGAGGTCTCGCAGTTTAGCGTGCCCGGTTTTGACCAGGTCACCGGCACTGTGCTGCAGTGGCCGCTCTCGGTGCTGCGCCTGCGCTCGCATGACCGCGCTCAGCTGCTCGACGCTGCCGAGAAGATTATCCTCGCCTGGCGCGAGTGGACCGACGAGTCTGTGGGCGTTATCGCGCACACGGCCGACGGCGTAGCGCACAACACCGTGACGCCCGTCATCCGCCGCGTCGACTCCCGCGGCAACGCCGGCGGCGAGATTTACGAGGCCTACCTGGCGCTTCGCTGCAATATCACGACCGACGAGCATCCGCTGGGCGTTTTCCACCCGCATGCCGAGTATCACCACATTAAGAAGGAGAACATCGGCCTGATCGAGGTCATGGGCCTGGCCATTCTGCCGCCGCGCCTGGTTCCCGAGCTCGGCGCTGTCCGCGAGCACCTGCTGGCAGCCAAAGCCGATACCAGCTACGACCTTGCCAGTGCGCTCGAGGGCGACGACCTTTGCCGCAGCCATGCCGCATGGGCCGAGGACGTCTATGCCCGCCGCGCCGACGAGCTTACGGCGGATAGCGCCATCGGCATCCTGCACGAGGAAGTCGGCGTAGTGTTTGGCCACGTGCTCGACAACGCCGGCGTCTTTAAGTGGGACGAAGCCGGCCGCGCCGCCCAACAGCGCTTTATCGACTCACTGTAATGATCCCTTGGGGACGGAGGAAAACGGACTATTTCGTCTTCAAGACAACGGCGCC
>URBQ01000027.1 GCA_900546115.1 uncultured Collinsella sp. | reverse complement strand
TCATATGCGGCCCTCCCGGGCGCAAGCAAAAGGGCGACCCCTGTCCGGAGTCGCCCTTGCGGTGCTGGTTATGTACGGCTGTTACTCGGCGTCGTGGTGACGGCGGGGCTTGCGGCCTCCGTTGTCGCCGGGACGGCGCGGACGGTCGCTGCGCTCAGAGCGCTCGCGACGCGGACGCTCACGGCGCTGGAAGTGCTCGCCGTCGCCCTCGGAGGCACCCTCGGCGCGAGCCGGGGCCTCGGGCTTGTCAAGACGATCGAGCGAGATCTTGCCACGATCGTCGACCTCGATGACGACGACCTTGACCTCGTCGCCCACGTTGAGGACGTCCTCGACCTTCTCCACGCGGCCCTTGGCGACGCGGGAGATGTGCAGCAGGCCGTCCTTACCGGGCAGCAGGTTGACGAAGGCGCCGAAGGGCTGGATGGAGACCACGCGACCGGTGTACTCCTCGCCCGGCTCGGGAACCTTGATGATGAGCTTGATGCGCTCGACGGCCTGGTCGACGGACTCGCCGGTGCCGCCGACAAAGACGGTGCCGTCCTCCTGGATGTCGACCGAAGCGCCGGTCTCGTCCTGGATGCCGCGGATGACCTTACCGCCGGAACCGATGACGTCGCGGATCTTGTCGGTCGGAACCTGGATGGAAACGATGCGCGGAGCGGTGCTGCGCGTGGTGTGGCGCGGCTCGGGGATCACATCGAGCATCTTCTGCAGGATGAAGGCGCGACCCTCCTTGGCCTGCTGCAGGGCGCGGGCCAGGATGTCGAAGGTGAGGCCGGTGGCCTTGTTATCCATCTGCAGGGCGGTAATGCCCTCGGTGGTGCCGGTGACCTTAAAGTCCATGTCGCCCAGGAAGTCCTCGAGACCCTGGATGTCGGACAGGACCACGGTCTTGCCCTCCTCCTGGATCAGGCCCATGGCGATACCGGAGACCGGGCGCTTAATGGGCACGCCGCCGTCCATAAGGGCGAGCGTGGAGCCGCAGGTCGAAGCCATCGAAGAGGAGCCGTTGGACTCCATGACCTCGGAGACGACGCGGATGGCGTAGGGGAACTCGTTCTCGTCGGGGAGCACCGGAAGCAGAGCGCGCTCGGCCAGGTTGCCGTGGCCGATCTCGCGGCGCTTGGGGCTGCCCATGCGGCCGGTCTCGCCGGTGCAGAACGGCGGGAAGTTGTAGTGGTGCATGTAGCGCTTGCCCTCGGTGGGCTCGATGGTATCCAGACGCTGGCCCTCGTTGAGCATACCGAGCGACAGGACGGAAAGCACCTGAGTCTGGCCACGCTGGAACAGACCGGAGCCGTGAACGAGCGGCAGGTAGTTATCCTTCACCATGATGGGGCGAATCTCATCGGCGGCACGGCCGTCGACGCGCTCACCGGTCTCGACGACCATGGTGCGCATAGCCTTCTTCTCGAGCTTCTTGAGCGCCACGGGAATCTCGCGCTCCCAAGCGGCCTGCTCCTCCTCGGTGAACTCGGCACGGATGGACTCTTTCAGAGCCTCGACCTTACCGATACGGGAGAGCTTGTCGGCGTCGCGAAGGGCGGCTGCCATCTCGTCGTAGTGGGCGAAGATGCGCTCCTGGACCTCCTCGACGGGCTGGTCGAGCGGGTACTCCTTCTTGACGATGGCGCCGTTGACCTGCTCCCACTCGGCGACAAACTCGTCCTGAGCCTGGCAGAAGGCAGCAAGGGCCTCCTGGCCAAACTTCATGGCGGCGAGCATGTCGTCCTCGGAGATCTCCTCGGCGCCGGCCTCGACCATCGAGATGAAGTCGGCGGAGCCACCCAGCTCCAGATCCAGATCGGAGTTCTCGCGCTCCTCATAGGTGGGGTTGACGATAAACTCGCCGGTCTCCACGTTACGGCCGATGCGCACGCAGGCAAGCGGGCCCTCGAAGGGCACGCCGCCAAGCGTCATGGCCAGAGAGGCACCCATGACGTTGATGACGTCGAAGGGGTTGACCTGGTCGGCGACGAGCGAGGTGGCGACGATGTGCACCTCGTTGCGGAAGCCGTCCGGGAAGCTCGGGCGAATCGGACGGTCGATCATGCGCGCGGTAAGCGTGGCCTTCTCGCTGGGACGGCCCTCACGCTTGAGGTAACCACCCGGGATGCGGCCGGCGGCGTACATCTTCTCGTTGAAGTCGACGGTCAGCGGGAAGAAGTCGTAGTTCTTGCGCTCCTTGGAGACGACCACGGTGTCGAGCATCGTGGTGTCGCCCTGCTTGACCAGGCACGCGCCGGTAGCCTGCTTGGCAAGCTCGCCCGACTCAAAGGTGTAGGTCTTGCCGTACAGCTCAAAGGTCTTGGATACGAGTGTCATTGTTCTCCTTTACCCCACAGGCCCCTTGCCTGTGGGCTTCTCATGTGACGCGGGCCCCCTGCCCCCGCCACGCTTCAGAGCGTGATTGTTCGCGCCCTTACACAAAAAGAGCGCCCCGCTGCGCAGGACGCTCTTAGCATGTACAAATCCTTACTGGATGTTGTCGCGGATGCCCAGAGCCTTGATGAGCTCACGGTACTCGACGATGTCGTTCTTCTTGATGTAGGAGAGAAGACGACGACGACGGCCGACGAGCATGAGCAGGCCACGACGGGTGTGGAAGTCCTTCTGGTGGGACTTCATGTGCTCGGTCAGCTCCTTGATGCGCTCGGACAGGATGGCGACCTGAACCTTGGGGTTGCCGGTGTCGACCGGGGTGTTACCGAACTGGGCAGTCAGCTCCGCCTTGCGCTCTTTGGAAACAGTCATTGTTTCACCTTTCGTTTTGCGTCGCCATCGGGCGACTCCATTCGCCTCGGACTGGGAAGCCGCCGGTGGAGCGAACATCCAAGGTCGAGGTACCAACAGGTCGGTATGTTACCACAAGCGGCGCGCGCCTGCGCATCATCACCGACCCAACATGAATTCCATCGCACGGAGCCGCTGATCGGTGTGCGTGGCGGCCCAAACATGCGAAAGCCCCAGCAAAAACGTAGCCGTATGCGGATCGATCAGCTCGTCCATAAGGGCATCGAATGTCATGGACATCAGAGCGCGCAGCCATGCGACCTCGCCGACCGATACCAACTCGGCGCCAGGCACGCTCGAGGCGCACGACCCGCACAGAAGCCCGCCGGCCTGGGCCGAGAAATGCGAGAGCATGGGATCGCCGCACGAGACGCATGCCGAGAAATCGGGGCGGTAACCAACGTGCGACAGCAGTTTAAAGACAAAGGCTGCCACGAGCAGGTCCATATGTGCCGAGTCGAGCCCGCAGCCGACAAGCGTGAGCGCCCGCTGCGTGATGGCAAAGGTAAATGGATCCTCGGCATCCTCGAAAGAGCACACGCGCGCAACCTCGGCAATCGCGCTGGCGGCACAGATCGTCTCGTAGTCAGGAGCGGCACCGAGTGGCGCCTCCATAAGCTCCGCCTGAGAAACCACGTCAAGCGAGCGACCACGCGCGAGCAGCATATCGACGGTACAGAAAAGCTCACAGCGGGCCGCAAGGCGACCGCCGGGCTTACGCGCGCCCTTAGCCACGGCACGCACCTGCCGTCCCCGTTCGTCGAGCATGGTCAAGATCAGGTCGGTTTCCTTGAGCTTCGTCTTGTCGAGGACGAGCACCTTTGTGCGATATGTGCGAGAGCCTGCCATGAACGCCGAGGCTTAATCTTCGGCATTGTAGCCAAAGCGGCGGATCTGTGCCTCGTCATCGCGCCAGCCGGCCTTGACCTTCACGTCGAGCTCCAAAAAGACCTGCGTGCCAAAGATACGCTCAAGGTCGCGACGGGCATCGATGCCGATATGCTTAATCATCTCGCCGCCCTTGCCGATGATGATGCCCTTCTGCCCCTCGCGCTCGACGTAAATCGTGGCGTGCACGCGCAGCACCTTCTTAGTCTGCTCGAGCGCGTCACAGATGACGCCCACGGAGTGGGGGATCTCGTCGCGGGTGCGACGCAGAACCTTCTCGCGTACAAACTCGGCCACGAGGGTCTCGTCGGACGCGTCGGTGCCCATGTCCTCAGGGAACCAGCGCGGGCCCTCGGGCAAAAAGTGAGCGACGGTCTCGATAAACGCATCGACGTTGAAGTTCTTGACCGACGACGTCACGATCTCGTCGTCATATTCCATGAGCTCGTGAGCGGCCTTGAGCTGTTCCATAACCTGGGCGGGATCGGCCTCGTCGGCCTTCGTAAGCACCAGGACCTTTTTGGAACGGGCGCTCTTGACACGCTCGGCAACCCAGGCGTCTCCCCTGCCGATGGGTTTGGTGGCGTCGATCAGAAACGCGACGACGTCTACGTCATTGAGCTCAAACAGGGCGCTCTTGTTGAGCTCGGATCCCAGGCCGTCCTTGGGCTTGTGGATACCCGGAGTGTCAACGAAGACCAGCTGGTAACCGGGGCGGTTGACCACGGCGCGCATACGGCGGCGGGTCGTCTGGGCCACCGGAGAGGTGATGGCGACCTTCTTGCCGTAACAGGCATTGAGCAGCGTGGACTTGCCGGCGTTGGGGCGACCGACCAGGGCCACAAAGCCGCTGCGGAAACCGGGTTCCACGTCGCCAAAGCCCACGAGGCTCTCATCCTCGTCGCACAGGGCATCGAGTTCCTCGTCGCTCATACCCTCAAACGGATCGAACTCCTCGACCTCGTCAAACAAATCGGCACCTTCAGCCTCGTCCAGGACCTCGTCATCCAAAACTCCATCGGTAGGCTGCATATTGTCGGACATGGGAATCCCTTTCTAAATAAAGTCGAGCGCGTGGGCAAAGACAAGCAAGCCAACGATCGCGGCTGTAATGGAAAGAACGTATACAGAGGCAGCGGCGATATCCTTCGCGCGCTTGGCCAGCGGATGCAGCTCCTGGGTCGCCAGGTCCACAATCGCCTCCATGGCGGTATTGCACAACTCGCCGTGAATCACCAGGCCACAGCAGATGATGACCGTAGCCCACTCGGCAATATCGAGCCCCACGATGCAGCCGGCAATGACGGTGCACACGCCCGCCACGAGCATGACCTTAATGTTGCGCTCGGTCTTGACGGCAGTGACGAAGCCCTCCATCGCGTATGAGAACGACTTTAAAAAGGACGGATGGTCCTTGTTCGATCCGGGAATCATAGACGGCTCCTAGTCGTGGGCATGATTGGTTATGGGGCCGACGTGGACGAGTTTGGGGTCCTCGCCGCGCTCAAGCGCCAGGTCGCGCAGGATGGCATCCTCGCGGGCCTCCATGACCTCGGCCTCATCGTCCTCGATGTGGTCGTAACCCAGCAGGTGCAGCATTCCGTGCACGAGCATCAGTCGGCACTCATCGGCGGGGCTGTTGCCAAAGCCGGGGGCCTGGCGGGCAATAACCTGCGGGGCCAGGATAATATCGCCGAGCTCGAGCGTCTCGTCGGCGGGAATGTCCTCGTCAAAGGCCGAGTCACATTCAAACGAGAGCACGTCGGTCGTGCGATCGATGCCGCGCCACTCGTGGTTGAGCTCGTGCATCTCGTCCTCATCGACATACGAAAGGGAAATCTCGACCTCACGCTCAACACCCTCGGCGGCAAGCACAACTGAGCAGATGTGCTCCACCTCCTGGGCATCGAGCAGCGTATCGAGCTCGGCATCGTTGCTGATCAATACACTCAACGGGACTCCTTTCGATCGTGTGCGCGCTGCTCACGCGCATCGTCGTATGCATCATAGGCCTCAACAATACGGCCCACCAGGGCATGGCGCACCACATCGGCGCGCTCCAGGTGAGAAAACGCCACATCGTCGACGCGACCCAGAATCCTTTCGGCATCGGCAAGACCGCCGCGACGACCCACCAGGTCACGCTGGCTCAGGTCGCCGGTAATCACAAACTTGGAATTAAAACCTAGACGCGTCAGGAACATCTTCATCTGCTCGGGCGTCGTGTTTTGCGCCTCATCGAGCACCACAAAGGCATCACTCAGCGTTCGACCGCGCATGTAGGCGAGCGGCGCGATCTCGATCACGCCACGCTCCATAAGCTCATCGGTGCGTTCGCGATCCATCATGTCAAAGAGGGCATCATAGAGCGGGCGCATATACGGGTCGATCTTTTCCTCGAGGGTACCGGGCAAAAAGCCCAGGTTCTCCCCCGCCTCGACAACCGGGCGCGTCAGGATCAGGCGGCCCACCTCATGGCGCTTGAGCGCGGCAACGGCGAGCGCCATGGCCAGATAGGTTTTACCGGTACCGGCGGGACCGAGGCCAAACGTGATGGTGGAAGAGCGGATGGCATCCACATAGCGCTTTTGACCGAGCGTCTTGGGGCGGATAACGCGACCGCGGTACGATAGCAGCACATCATCGCGAAGCGATGTGGCCTCATGCTCGCCGTCGCGCAAGACGGCCAGGCAACGCGAGACATCGTCGGAAGAAAGGGTACGGCCGGCCGCCGCCTCGCGAAAAGCATGTTCGAAAAAGCGCGCCACGAGCTCGACCTCGTCCGGGTCACCGCTCACGGCGATGCTATCGCCACGGGCGACCACATGGGCGCGAACCAAGCTCTCGAGCGCACGAAGGACGCCGTCGCCGGCGCCCAAAACGCGCGAGGGATCAATCCCCTCGGGAACGGTAAGTCTAATCTTCGAGGCTTCCATGAACCTCCCTGCGTGCATGGACCAAGCCGGAATCATCGACTCCGATGATAGCAACATCGAGCAGGCACGGGGCTGTGAGTCCACAGGTATCATCAAGACGGGCATGATGGAACGAGCCAAGCGTCAAATTATCACCGTACTCAAGCACGGCGCGCTCGACGGTACCCACGCGACGGCGGGCATCGGCAACCGCGAGCTCCTGAGCCGCCGCGCGCATGCGACGGCTGCGCTCGGCCATGACCTCAGGCGGTACCTGGTCGGGCATGTCGGCGGCGAGGGTGCCGGGGCGCTTGCTATAGCGAAACACGTGCATGCGCGAAAAGCCCACGCGACGGCACAGCGCCAGCGACTCCTCGAACTCCTCGTCCGTCTCGCCAGGAAAACCGACGATAACGTCGCACGAAAGTGCGGCCTGTGGCAGGTTCGCACGGATCATGCGCACCGTATCCTCAAAGGCCTCGGCACTATAGGGACGGCCCATGCGATGCAGCGTCGCCGTGCAGCCAGACTGCACGGGCAGGTGCAAAAACGGGGCGATACGCTGCGGATAGCGCGCCATAACCTTAAGCAGGCGCTCAGAGATATCCATGGGCTCGACCGAGGAAATGCGCACATGCGCAATAGTCGTGCGCTCCATAATGGCCTCGAGCAGCTCATCGATTTCGACATGCTCGTCGGTCGCGCTCTTGCCGTCATAGGCACCCAGATTCACGCCGGTCAACACGACCTCGGGCACGCCGGCCTCCTGGGCCTCGCGAACTTGCTCGAGCACGGACTCGACGGGCACGGAGCGCTCGGGGCCGCGTGCCTTCCACACAATGCAATAGGTGCAGCGATGGTTGCAGCCGTCCTGAATCTTCACGCCCAGGCGAGAGCGACCGAGCGCATCGACAACCTCGCCATCACTGCAGGCGGGAACGCTATCGGACTCAACGCCCAACACCTCGCAGACACGTTCGGCGACATCGATCTTGGACGGCTCGGCGATCACGCGGTCGGATAGCTCCAGCAGCTCCTCGGGATGCAGGTTGACCACGCAGCCGGTCACGACCACATAGGGCTCGTTTTGATGGGCCAGCGCATGGCGGACGGCCTTACGGGTCTTGGCCTCGGCCTCGCCCGTAACGGCACAGGTGTTAATGACGATCAAGTCGGCATCCTGGGGCTCCACAATAGCAAAGCCCAGGCGCATAAGATCGGCAGTTATACGGTCAGACTCAACCCGGTTGACACGGCAGCCGAGGTTGACGACGGAAATATGGGGTGCGAGCACGCGGGCTCCTTAATCGAGGATATCGTCGAGGGCACTCTTGATACGGTCGGTCACCGACTTCTTACCGGAAGCGACGTCATCGCCCATCTCATCGGCAAAAGCACGGAGCAGCTCGCGCTGCTTATTGGAAAGATTGGTGGGAACGACCACGCGCAGTTGCACGATCAGGCGGCCACGCGAACCGCCACCGCCAATGCGCGGCATGCCGTAATTATTGACGCTCACGGTGTCGCCGTACTGGGCGCCGGCGGGAACCGTCACCTTAACGACCTCGTCGGGCATAATGCCCTCGACCTCGATCTCGCAGCCGAGCGCAGCCTGTGCAATCGAGATATCGCTCACCAGGTACAAGTCGTCACCGTTGCGCTTAAAGCGCTCATGGTCGGCAACGCGCACGTTGACAATCAAGTCGCCCGAAGGCTCGCCGCGAAGGCCGGCCTCGCCAAAGCCGCTCACACGCAGCTGTCGACCGGTCGAAACGCCGGCGGGAATATCGATGTCGATCTTTTCATGCGAAGGCGTGCGACCCTGACCGTCGCAGGTCTCGCAGGGATGGTCGATAACCGTACCCTCGCCATGGCAGTCGGGGCAAGGCGAGGAAGACTGAACCTGGCCCAGGAACGAACGCTGAACCGTCGTGACGTAGCCCGTACCGTGGCAGCGGCCGCACTGCTTTTCCTGTGCGCCCTCTGCCCTACCGGTGCCATTGCAGTCCTCGCAAGGAGCAAGGCGGTCATAGCTGATAGTCTTTTTGCAGCCGAGCGCCGCCTCCTCGAGCGTCACCGAAAGCGAGATGGCCATGTCACGACCGCGACGACGCTCGCGACGGCCGCGGGCACCACCGCCGGCGCCGCCGCCAAAGAACGACGAGAAAAGGTCGTCCATGCCCATGCCGCCAAAGATGTCGTTAATGTCGACATAGCCAGAGCCACCGGGGCCGTCAGGAGAGCCAAAGCGATCGTAGTTTGCACGCTTCTGCTCATCGGAAAGAACGGAATATGCCTCGTTGAGCTCTTTGAACTTGGCCTCGGCCTCGGGGTCGTCCGAAACGTCCGGGTGTACGGTACGGGCCTTCTTTAGAAACGCGCGCTTAATCGTCCGCGCGTCGGCATCCTTTTCGACGCCAAGTACCTCGTAGTAATCCCTATTTTCCGACACGACCGAATCCTTCCGACTTTCATTATTGTCACAGTGCGTCCTATACCCAAGCTGGGGCGGCCGCAAACAGAGGGTTTGATGTTAGTACATTCCGTACGGCGAAAGCATGGCACGCTGCGAGCAGCTCGCAAACCAAACCGACACGAGTGCAAACATAAATCCGTTGGCAAAACCGTTGGCAAACTGCATCGCGCCGCGTTTCCACCACAGCAGGCTGCGATGAAGCACGCCGTCCGAGAGCACCATGAACAGGCCCATGGCAAACGGAATAAAGCACATCATGGCAAAGGCCGAGAACACGCCCGAGATGGCCGACAGCACCAAAAACGGCGCCACGATGCCCATCAGGTAAAAACCGGTACGGGCCTTGCCTTCCAGGCGCTCGGCCTCGACATGGGCACGGCCGACCAGGTCGCCGCCCGCGGCACCGTTGGTGCCGGCGTGACCCATGCCGCCAATACGAACCTCGTCGCCATCGTGCGTGCCGGCAGGAAACTCAATCGTCTGCTCGGAGGTCACGCGGGTTCGACCGCTGCCACCGCAATCGGGACAGGGGTCGGCGACGACCTTACCGGAACCGCCGCACTCGGGGCAGACCGACTGGAACGTGCCGGCGCCAAACAGGAAGGACAGGTCGACATCGATGTGGCCGCGACCGCCGCAGCTCGGGCAGGTATGCGCATGCTCGGACGAGACGGAGCCCGAGCCGCCACAGTGACCACAGGTATCAAAACGCGTATAGCGGACGGTCTTACGGGCACCGCCCTTGGCCTCCTTGGCGTCGAGCTTGATGTCGACGACCACGTTGGCGCCGTTCTCGGGATTGTAGGCAGCCTGCCCACGACGCTGCTGGCCCCAGGCGCCACCAAAGGGGAAGCCGCCCTCAAAGGGATTGCCATAACCCGTGCTGCCGGCGTAGCCGCCACCATAGGGCGAAGCCGTAGGAGCACCGGCAAAGGGATTGCCCGAGCGCATGGCGTCATAGCGAGCACGCTTCTGCTCGTCCGAAAGCACGGCGTAGGCCTCGGAAACCTCTTTGAACTTTTCCTCGGCATCCGGCTCTTTATTGACGTCCGGATGGAGCTTGAGGGCCTTTTGCTGGAAAGCCTTTTGTATATCACGCGAGGTGGCGTCCTTGGAGACGCCCAGGATCTCGTAGTAATCTTTTTCGTTCATCGTCGCCATGCGCGGCAACCTCCTGCTCACAGCAGCGTATATAATGCGGTCATTCTACCCGAGCGGCCTAAGCTAGACCCCAAAACAGCTCGAACAGCACATTTCCATCGAGCCAACCCAAGTGGGTGGGAGCCAGACGGGCGCGAGTGCGACCTTCGATAACATCTTTCGATGTAACGCGCCCCGCATGCCCTTTAGCATCATCGGACACCCAGGAGGCAAGGCCCAACTCGAGCGCGCGGTCGCAAGCCGCCGCCAGCTCGTCCTCGGGGATAATGTTTGCCGAGCGAACCAACAGGTCAGACCCAACGCCGCGCGTCATGCGACAGGCGAGCATCAAATCCTCGGCTGCTGCCTCGCGCTGCGACAGACACTCGGCATCAAACGTCGTCGCAGCATCGTCGCGCTGTACCAGACGCACGCGATACGCGTCGCCTCGAGCAAGTGCGCCGCAAAACAGCCCGGCCAAGCGAGCGAAGTCCCCAGCATCGAGCATGCCGGCGGCAGAGCGGCCCAGACCCAGGTAACCCTGTCCGGTCCAGTAGGCAATGTTATGGGCGCATTCATGGCCGTCGAGCGCGTAGCTCGCCACCTCATACGGGTGATAGCCGGCGGCACCCAGGAGCTCGCGCGCCACGTACATGCAGGCGGCCTGAAAATCCTCGTCGGGCTCGAGCGACTCGTCACGGCACGCCATGCGATAGAGGGGCGTCCCCACCTCGAGCGTGAGCGGGTAAACCGACACATGATGCGGAACCGCCGCCAGCACGCCCTCGAGCGTACGCTTCCAACTCGCTGCGGTCTGCCCGGGAAGTCCGCACATAAGGTCGCACGACACGTCAAGCCCAGCGTCCTTGACCGTCGCGATGGCGGCGAGCGCCCGATCGGCATCGTGAATGCGGCCGATGGCGGTAAGTTCGGTGTTATCGAGCGTTTGCACGCCCAGAGAAACGCGTGTGACACCAACCTTGGCAAGCGCAGTAGCAAGCTCGGCGGTCAGCGACTCGGGATTGGCCTCGCAGGTAAACTCAACGGGGGCGCACCACGCACGAATACGCCGCGCCAGCTCCACCAGGCGCTCCCCCGCCAGCGACGGCGTGCCGCCGCCAACATAGACGGTGCGGATCTGGTCGAGGGCCCCAGCCTTGCCAAAAGCATCGAGACGCGCGAACAACTGCTCAAAATAGGAATCGAGCGCGGCATCCAAATCACACGAAGCAAAGCTGCGCGAGTCGAAGTCGCAGTAGCGGCACTTTTGGGCACAGAACGGCACGTGCACGTACAGCGCGGTAACGGCCACCCTTAAGCCTCCAGCGGATGAGGGGGCACCGATTCGCCGGCGGCAAGGGCAGCCTCGCAGGCCACCACATCATGCTCGATCTCATCGACCAGCGCCATAAACTCCTCATACGTGGAGCAGCGCACCACATGGGCACGCCAAGCGGCGGCATGGGGCATGCCTTTTAAGTACCAGTTTGCGTACGTACGGGCACGCGACATGAGCGGCAGGAGCTCATGCGTCAGCGTTAGGTGCTCACGCAGGGCGTCCAGGCGCTCGACAGAGCTGCGCGCCGGCACCGGTGTGCCATCGAGCGCAAGAGCGCGAGCATCGCCAAACACCCACGGGTTCCCGTAGATGCCGCGCGCGATAAACACCGCGCTGGCACCCGAGTTTCGCAGATGCACCGCGGCATCCTCGGCGGTGAACACATCACCCGAACCGATCACGGGAATCTCAACGGCATCTGCGACCTCATCGACGACCGACCAATCGGCCCGGCCGGTGTAGAGCTGCGTGGCGCAACGACCATGCACGGCGACTGCGGCAGCCCCTGCGCCCTCAAGCATCTGGGCAAATGTCGCGGCATTGCGGTCCTCGGCATAAAAGCCTTTGCGAATCTTGACGGTCACGGGCACGTGCGCCGCGCCCACCGTGGCCTCGACGATCTTCTCCGCCAGGTCGGGCGTGCGCATGAGCGCCGAGCCCTCGCCCTTGGTAACAACCTTGCGGGCGGGGCATGCCATATTGATATCGATGAGCGACAGGCGATCGCCAACGCGCTCCTCGACGGCAGCGACGGCGCTCGCAAACTGATCGGGCTTGGAGCCGAAGAGTTGCACGCAAATCTGCTGCTCCTCGTCGGCCGGTAGCACCAGGCGCCAGGTCTTGTTGCTGGCATAGGCAAGGCCCGCCACGCTCACCATCTCGCTGTAGGCAAGGTTGGCACCGCGACGGCGGCACATGATGCGGTAGGCAGGGTCGGTCACGCCCGCCATGGGAGCCATAAGGAACGGCTGCTCGGCATAGGCGCCCAGCAGCCGCTTGCTGTATTCAGAAAGCGCCATAGACCTACTCGTCCACCTTGAGGATCGCCATAAAGGCCTCCTGCGGGACCTCGACCGATCCGATGGCCTTCATGCGCTTCTTGCCCTCTTTCTGCTTCTCGAGCAGCTTGCGCTTACGCGAGATATCGCCGCCGTAGCACTTAGCAAGCACGTCCTTGCGACGCGCCTTGACGGTGGAGCGGGCAATGATCTTATTGCCGATAGCACCCTGGATGGGCACCTCGAACAGCTGACGCGGGATGATCTCCTTAAGCTTGTCGCACAGGCCACGGGCCAGGCCATAGGCCTTGTCCTTGTGGACGATAAACGACAGCGCGTCCACCTCATCGCCCGAAAGCAAGATATCGAGCTTAACGAGCTCGGAGGGACGGTACTCGTTGAACTCGTAGTCGAGCGAGGCATAGCCCTTGGTACGACTCTTGAGCTGGTCAAAGAAGTCCAGGATGAGCTCGGCGAGCGGCATGTCAAAGCGCATCTCGACCGATTTGCTCGTGAGATGGATCATGTCGGTTGTAATGCCACGGTGCTCGATAGCGAGCTGCATGACGGCACCCGTATACTCGGGCGGGCAGATGATCTTAGCCTTGAGGTAGGGTTCCTCGATACGCTCGATGCGCGTGGCCTCGGGAAGATCCTGCGGGCTACGGACATCAATCATCTCTCCGTCAGTCTTGTAGACGTGATAGTCAACCGAGGGGCTCGTGGCAATGAGGTCCAGATTGAACTCGCGCTCCAGGCGTTCCTTGACGACTTCCATGTGCAGCAGGCCCAGGAAGCCCACACGGAAGCCAAAGCCGAGCGCCACCGAGGTCTCGGGCTCCCACACCAACGACGGGTCGTTGACGTGCAGCTTATCGAGCGCGTCACGCAGGTTCTCATAGTCCTTGTTATCGATCGGGAACAGGCCCGTATAGACCATGGGCTTAGCCTCGCGGTAGCCGGGAAGCGGCTCGGGGCAGGGATTCGACGCCCACGTGAGGGTATCGCCCACGCGCACGGCCTCGGGGTCCTTCAGGCCCGTGACCACGTAGCCCACCTCGCCGACCGTCAGCGCATCGACCGGAGTCTCGGCGGGACGCTTGACGCCCACGCCATCGACCAAAAAGTCGCCCTTTGCCTGCATCATGCGCAGGGTATCGCCCTTTTTGATGGAACCGTCAAAGATGCGCACCGTGGCGACGACGCCGCGATACTCGTCGAAATACGAATCCAGGATGAGTGCCTTGAGCGGCGCGTTCGCATCGCCCTTGGGCGGCGAGATCAAAAAGACAATGGACTCCAGCAGATCGTGGATACCCTCGCCGGTCTTGCCCGAGACACACACGGCATCGTCGGCAGGGATCGCGAGGTCATCCTCGATCTCGGTCTTGACCTCGTCGGGGTGCGCCGAGGGAAGGTCAATCTTGTTGATGGCCGGAACAATGTCCAAGTTGGCGTTCATGGCGAGCGTCGCGTTGGAGACGGTCTGCGCTTCGACGCCCTGCGTAGCGTCGACGACGAGTACCGCACCCTCGCAAGCAGCCAGCGAACGCGAGACCTCGTAGGTGAAGTCCACGTGGCCCGGCGTATCGATCAGATTGAACTGATACGTCTCACCATCGTCGGCGTCATAGGAAACGCGGACGGCATTGGACTTGATCGTAATGCCGCGCTCGCGCTCGATATCCATGGTGTCGAGCAGCTGCGACTCCATGTCGCGCTCGTCGACGGTATGGGTGAGCTCGAGGATGCGGTCGCTGATCGTGGACTTGCCATGGTCAATGTGCGCAACGATCGAGAAGTTGCGGATGTGGGAAATGTCAATTGAAGTATTCATGCGGACTATCTTACCCGAGCGGTACAAAAAATGGAGCCTGTTCCATAAAACAGGCTCCATTTATGCGCGTAATCTGTGTGGTGTGAAATTTACAACTTAGGCGTTGATGCTGTTCACGAGCTTGGCAAGACCGGACTTGCGGTTGGAAGCCTGGTTCTTGTGGATAACATGCTTGGCGGCAGCCATGTCGAGACGCTTGGTGACGGTCTTGAGGGCAGCCTGGGCCTTCTCGGCGTCGCCCTCGGCGACGGCGGACTGGACGTGCTTGGTCAGCGTCTTGAGCTCGGACTTGACAGCCTTGTTACGCATGCGAGCTGCCTCATTGGTGCGGATACGCTTCTTCTGAGACTTGATGTTTGCCACTTCTGGAGTTCCTTTCGAGTTCCTTGCAAAAAATGTATGACACCTCTGAGACACGGTGAGGTCATGCAAGCGCCTACTATAGCACGCTCCCCCTCAAAGGGATAGAACGAATTTGTCAAATAGGCAGGTATCATCACGATTTTCTCAAGATGTTCGTAATCCAGAGCAAAAGCGCAGTCTGAGAATCGGCCGAACCCTTAAGCGCGAGCTCCACATCGACCGCGCCCTCGAGCGCCGCGACCAGCTCTGCCATCGAATAGCGGCGTGCCCAGGTCAGGTGATTTTTGACCTGCCAGGACTGGAGCTTGAGCGTTGCGGCAAGCTCGCGGCCCTGCCCACGAGAGTCAAGCGCCTTGGCGACGATCAGCTCACGGATGCGGCCGCACAGCAATGTGTAGGTCCACACGTAACTCTTGACGGGCAGTAAATTGAAGAGCTCAAGCGAGCGGCGTATATCACGAGCCGATACCGCGTTGAGAAAATCCCAGGGCTGGACCTCGGCCGTGCGGACGATCCAGCGTTCCACATCGGCAAGCTCAATCTGAGGGGCCTCGACCATCTGGGCAAGCTTGGCCAAGTCGTTATCGAGCATGCGGGTGTTCTCGCCCGAGCGCGAGACAAGCTCCTCGGCGGCCGCCGCCGAGATGGACTTGCCGTGTTGCGTCGCCATCTGCTGCACGCGGCGTGGGAGCTCCCAGCGCTTGGTGCCCGAGCAATCGATGACGGCCTTCTTGTCAATCTTGGCGATCGCCTTGTACAGGCGCGTATTCTTGGCGAGCGAATCGGCGATAATAAGGCAGACCGTTGTGGGACTTGGACTCGCCAGATACTCGACGAGCGGCTCGGAAACCGCCTTGGCAAGCTTGGAGCAGCCGTCAAGGATTACCAGGCGAAACTCGCTGCCCATGGGAAAGGTATTGAGCGAGCCAATGATCGACTCGATATCGGGGTCTTTGGTCATGTCGCGTTCATCGAGGTTGAACTCAACCATACCCGACTTTTCCAAGCGAGCTTTCATACGCGAGACGGCGTGGTCGCGCTTGACCCCATCGGTACCAACGATCAGATATGCCGGCAGCAGACCGGTTTCGGGCATTGCGCTCCCCTCTCGCAGACTCTCGAATTCGTACTGTGCCATTTTAGCCCAGGGGCCAGCCGCGCGCCAACGATGTCATCACGGTCGCTGGCATCTCATCGCAAAGCCATTCGCAGTCGGCGCGACGGTAATGTCGCCGTGTTCGATGGTGCACGCGAACACACCACCCGCTTCCTTCACGGCATCGACGCAGGCATCGGACGGATGGCCGTATCGATTCCCCTCGCCCGCGCTCGCAAGGGAAAGCTCGGGCTTCAGGACGTCCAGCAACTCACCATCGACTGAAACCTTGGAGCCGTGATGCCCAAGTTTAAGGACATCGATATCCCCCACCTCCTGCACGAATTCCCGTTCTTGGTCGAGCTCGGCATCACCGGTGAGGAGCATGCGCAGGCCCTTGCCTTCCTGAACATAAGAGAGCAGCAGGACAAGGGAGTCCTCATTTCCCTCGCCATCCACGGACTCGAATGGCCACATCACGTGGGCGCAAAATGAGCCGATGTCGACCGTACCCCCACGGCGCCCCTGCCGATACTCCACGCCAGGTCGGTTCAATACCTCGGCAGGAGCATCCTCCAGCGCATCCGCCGCCACGGCAATCGTTCCGACCGAAAACTGTTCGAGCACGGCAGGCAGACCACCCCAGTGGTCCTCATCCCAATGCGTCACAAAGACGGCATCGATATGGTGCACGTTATTGCGGACCAACGCCGCCACCACGCGCTCGTCGAGTCCGCAATCGACGAGTGCTACTGCGCCGCCCTGGCGGATAAGAATCGCATCGGCCTGGCCCACATCGAGCACCGTCACCGAAGGCGGAGCGAATCGATCCCAGTAGACGTACGGAATCGCAGCCAAGAGCACAAGGCATGCAAGCCCCACCGCCATAGGACGCGCACGGGGACGCGGCCACCGGACAAGCAGAACCGCCAGCAAACACGGCACTAGGTAAATCCACATGCTATCGGGCGGCACGCTCACGGATGCACCCGGCACGGCGGCAAACAGCTGCTCGAAGAACAGCGCGCAACGGGCGGCAATCATGGGCACAACGAGCGCCCAAGTCCGCAACGGTCCCACGAGCGAAAAGGGAACCAGCACGATGGACACAGCAAGCAGTACGCTCACCACCGGACCGATGACCGCATTTGCCAGCGGAGCAATGAGCGAGAACGTACCGAAGGCAGGAATGGTAATGGGAAATGTCGCCAACTGCGAGCACAGCGTGACGGAAAGCATGCTGGCAACGCCCGATGGCACGCCCAGCTCACCCAAAGCGAAGGTCGCATAGGGGCAAAAGCACAGAATGGCTAAGACGCTGGCACATGAAAGCTGAAAGCCCATCTCGAACAGCACCGTCGGCCGCAGTAGCACAAAGATGGACATGGTAACAAAGAGTGCCGATGCGCCGTGCCGGCGACGCCCCGCGCCGTTTACGACAAGCGTCGCGAACACCATGCAGCACGCGCGCACGGCAGAGGGAGACGCGCCCGTAAAGGTAGCGTAGCCCACAAGCGTTATCGCCAGTATCGCCCGCTGAAGACCACGTGAGCACCGAGTCTTTTGCAATAAACCCTCGATTAAAAACCCCACGATAGCCAAATGGCTGCCCGAGACGGCGATAAGATGCGCCGTTCCCGTCACCGAAAACCAGTCGCCCGCCGGCTGGGCGCGCAGCTCGGCCGAACGACCGCAGACGATGCCGGCTATGAGCGCACGCGCCGGGTCGGTCGCAGGCGCGATAGACGCAAGCAGCCCATTTCGCAGTCGAAGCAGCGGCTCCGGAGAGCCCTCATCGACCGACACAATCCGAACGGCTTTAACCTTGCGCGCCTCGCCTCGAAGCACGCGTGAGCGCCCATACGCATCGTTCTCAAAGCGCGAAATTCGACCGATAGCACGTACATGCGAACCGGCGTCGAGCTCGCGATCACACGACAGCCGCACCTGACCCAAACGCTTTTCGCCCGCATACGCATCGCAGGCATAGGAGTACGCACCGTCACTGATGGACGGGTCGCCGTGCACAACAAACTCGAGACTGCTCGCAGCCCGATTATCCAGTGCGCTCGAAGCACGCAGTGTCCCGATCGCCCAACCCGCGGACACGACCGCCCCCGCCAAGAAGCCAAGGCCCGCGGCATAAAGCCATCGTCTCCACCGCACAAGGCGCATACAGGACCGAGCCAATACGATACAAGCCGCAGCCGCAACGGGAATGGCCATAAGCGACGCGACGGGCGCTGCCCGCTCTCCCAACAGCAAATCGGCCGCCATGTTAAGTACCAAGCCACAGCTCACACACAAGCCGGCACAAAGCGCCATCGTCCACGGCATCAATGGTCGTGGTGGCATCACTTGCTCGCGCTCGGTCGCACTCATACGCAGATGCAATCTTTGATTTTGGCAAGCTTCTTCTCGCCGATTCCCGACACACGCATCAGATCGTCAACCGAGGCAAAAGCACCGTTCTTTGTCCGCTCATCGATAATCGACTGGGCCATGGAGGGACCGATGCCCGAGAGCGTCTGTAGCTCTTCTGCGCTTGCCGTATTGATGTTTACTAGGCCTGTTGCGCCACTCACGCCCGATGATGCGGAAGCCCCACCATCAACACCGGCTTCCGCAATGGACGCCTGCTGCCCCCCTATCGTTGGAACGTGAATCTTCTGTCCATCGACGACCTTAGATGCCCGATTGAGCCCCGTAACGTCTGCCTCGGGCGCCAGCCCGCCGGCGGCATCAATCGCCTGAGCCACCCGCGCCCCGTCTTTGAGGCGATATACACCGGGTGACACCACGGCGCCATCAACATCGACATAGACCTCTGCCGCGGCAGACGCCTTAGGCGAAGAGCCTTCGGATGTCTTTCCGCTCGAAGCATCGCCGGATCCCGGCTCCACTAACGTGCCCGAACCATCAGTGCGCTCAAACGACACACCGCCGGCACCGCCGCCAAGGTTCGCCATCGCCAGCCCACTCGCCATCGCAATGACGACCAGTATCGCCATCACCACTGCCTTATGACCGAGCAGTTTGCCCGCCCAGCGGTCCATCTTTTTGACTCGTTCGTGTTGTTCGCGCTGCGCCATAGCAAAACCTCCCAACACCATCGTGTCAGGAAAGGAGCTCCACAACAGCCACGCCCCAAAACCGGTTTTTGCGGTCAAACCAAAAACCGACCAAAACCTTGCACAAATCTGTCCATTTATTCAGGCACACGTCAGCAAATGAACGCTTAGCCGCAAAATGCCCAGATAGCAAAAGACCGACGATGCAGGCGCATCGTCGGTCTATGCACAAATTTACTCGTAATCTTGGTAAATCTCACGCGGAGCAAGCTCCGAATGTTTGCGTTTTAAGGTCTTAGGGGCCTTATACGTGTTGCTCTCGAAGTCGATGTACTCGGTCTGCTTGAGCAGGCGCTCGATCATCTCCTCATGATCGAACAACTCCCAGGCCTCATGCACGGCATCGAGTTTAGCGTGCGTCTCGGGTCGGCGCGGCATAAACAGCGTGCAGCAGTCGGGAGCGGCCTCAGTCGAGATATCGAACGTACCGATCTCCTCAGCACGCGCGATGATCTCCTGCTTGTCCGAACCGATGAGAGGACGGAACACGGGGATCTTCACGGCCTCGTTGACGGCCATGATGTTCTCAAGCGTTTGGGAGGCAACCTGCCCAAGCGATTCGCCCGTAACGATGGCCTTGGCGCCCTCGATGCGCGCAATGCGCTCGGCAACCGAATACATAATGCGACGATACATGATCACACGCAGGTTGCTGGGGCAGGTGACCGAAATCTCACGCTGGCAGTCGCCAAACGGCACCACGTACAGGCGGCCGATCTGGACACCCGGCTCAAGCGCACGGATGATGTCCTGCACCAAATACTCGCTCGTATCAGGCGTCTGCGGACGACCGGAGAAATGCACCGGCACGCACACCGCGCCGCGACGCGCGAGCATCCAGGTCGCCACCGGAGAATCGATACCCGACGACAGCAGCGTCACGACCTTGCCGGCAGAACCCACCGGCAGACCGCCCACGCCGCGCTCGGAGCGCGCGTACACATAAACGCTACCCTGGACCACCAGTACGTGCACCATCACATCGGGGTCGTGCATTTGAACCTTTTTATCGGGGAAGGCCTCACACAGCACCTCGCCAACCTGTCGATTGATATCGATCGAGGTGAGCTCATAGTCAGTATTGGAGCGCTTGGCGTGCACCTTAAACGAATCGAAGGAACCAAACTCGCGCAGCGCCTTCACAGCGGCGGCGCAGTACTCCTGCGGGTCGCGGTTGGTGTGATACGCCAGGGACACACGGGCAACGCCGGGGACGGTGCGAATGACACGCGCCGCCTCGTCGGCCTGATGCTCGTTAAAGGTCACGAGGATATAACCGGAAATTCGAGACACGGCGTTCACGGAAAAGGCGGCCAAGGCCGCCTTGATGTTATCCATGAGGATATGCTCAAAATGTGCGCGGTTCTTGCCCTTCAGTCCAACCTCGTGATAGTGGACCAGGCAGACGCGAGCTGCCATTTAGGCTTCAGCAACCTTGTGGCCGAGCGCCTTCTCGTAACGGGCCTCGTCGTAAGAGATGTCGCCGTCGACAATCTCGTCCATAGCCATCGAGATGGTATCGGCACCGGAAAGCCCGATGGTGATGTCATCGACATCCTGGACGGCAAGCACGCGGTTGTGCTGGCCACGCAGCATGCTATTGATGTCGCAGGCGCGCTTGGAGGCAAGCGAAGCGAGCAGGAAGCGGTTGTGATCGGTCTTCTCCAGAAGATCGTCAATGCAAGGCTTTACAACGGACACGGACCTCAGATCCTTTCATGCATATCGAGAACGCGAACGAGCTCATCGGTCGCGCGGTCGAGATCGTCATTCACCACGACGTCGTCGTAGCGGTCGGCAAGGGCAAGCTCATCGGCGGCGTTTGCCATACGCAGCTCAATCGTCTCGGGCGTCTCGGTACCGCGACCGACTAGACGCTCGCGGAGCACCTCAAGCGAAGGCGGCTTGATAAAGATCAGCACGGCCTCGGGGAAACGCTCCTTCACCTGCAGGGCGCCCTGGACATCGATCTCCAAAATCAGAGACGAGCCCGAGGCGAGCTTGGATGTGACCTCGCTCACCAACGTGCCGTAGCAGTTACCGTGGACCTCGGCCCACTCAACAAACTCACCGTTTGCCACGCGGCGGTCGAACTCCTCGCGCGTCAGAAAAAAGTAGTTGACGCCGTCGACCTCACCTTTGCGTGGTGCTCGCGTGGTAGCCGAAACCGTCAGGCCCAGGTTCGAGCGGCGCTCGCGCACACGAGTGACGAGCGTACCCTTGCCTGCGCCTGACGGTCCAGAAATCACAAAGAGCTTGGAATCCTGAGCGCTCACTTATTTGGTCAGCTGCTCGAGGAGCTGCTCGCGCTGACGGACGCCGAGGCCCTGGACGCGACGGGTAGCGGAGATACCGAGCTCCTCCATGATCTTGGCGGCCTTGGCCTTGCCATAACCAGGGAGAGACTCGATGAGAGTGGAAACCTTCATGCGGGAAGCGATGGGGTCATCGGAGTTGAGCACGGACTCGAGGGACTTCTCGCCCTTCTTGATCTGCTCGCGAAGCTCAGCGCGGGCGTGACGTGCGGCAGCAGCCTTCTCAAGAGCCTGCTTGCGCTGCTCGTCGGTAAGCTGAGGGAGTGCCATTCGTACCTCCAAATAGTTGGGTTATATCTGATTCAATAATTAGCATTTTAGCACGTAGAACGTACAAAATGCCCAATCGCGGCTCCATAGGTTAGACGATACCCGCAAAAAGTGCAATATACTGCGCCCAAAGTTAAGCCCCTGACCTGCGATTCCACACAAAGGATGGGAAAGTTTACGCAGGCACAGGGGCTATTTTGTGCTAATGAGACCCAAAAGTGGTGACTTAGGGGAATCTTTTACGCGACGTTTTCGACCAGCTCGGCGACGATGGCGTCAAAGGCGGCAACCGGATCGTCGGCACCGGTGATGGGACGGCCCACCACAATGTGGCTTGCGCCACGCTCGATAGCCTGGGAAGGCGTCGCCACGCGGGACTGGTCACCAAGGGCGGCACCCACCGGACGCACACCCGGAGTCACGATCAGCGCGTCGGGGCCGAGCAGCTCACGCATGTCGTGAGCCTCCATCGGCGAGCACACGATGCCATCGATGCCGTTGGCCTGAGCGAGCTTTGCCAAGCGGGCGGCCTCCTCGGCCACGGGGGACTCGACGCCAATCTCGCTCAAGGCATCCTGATTCATGCTCGTGAGCACGGTGATGGCAACGAGCTTGGCGCGGTCCTCGCGCGCCTCCTCGGCACCCTCGCGGCAGGCAGCGAGCATAGCGCCCGAGCCCAGGCCGTGGACCGAAAGCAGGTCGGCACCGGCAAGCGAGGCCGAGCGGGCAGCGCCGCGCACCTGATGCGGAATGTCATGGAACTTAAGGTCGAGGAAGACCTTAAAGCCAAGGTCCTTAAAGGTCTTGACGATCTGGGGGCCCTCAGCGTAATAGAGCGTCATGCCGACCTTGAGCCAGGCGGCATGGCCCGAAAGCTCGTGGGCGAGCTCGAGCGCGCGCTCACGGTCGCAGTCGAGGGCGACGATAACACGGTCGCGGGCATCATTCTCTAGCATTCGAAAGCACCCACCAGCTCGTTGATGTCCTTTACGCCCTGGGACTCGGCCCAGGCCTCGAGCTCATGCGCGATCTTAAGCGAAGCGCACGGATCGACGAAGTTGGCCATGCCGACCGACACGCAGGTGGCGCCGGCCAGGATAAACTCAGCCGCATCCTCGCCAGTCATGACACCGCCGACACCGTTGATGGGGATATCGACGGCCTGGGCAACCTCCCAGACCATGCGCACGGCGATGTGGTGGCACAGCGGGCCCGAAAGGCCGCCCTTGGGCTTGGCCACGCGGGACTTGCGGGTATGGACGTCGATGGCCATGCCCTGGATGGAGTTGATGACCGAAAGGCCGTCGGCGCCGGCAGCCTCGAGAGCCTTGGCAATGTCGGCGACGTTAACCGGAGCCATCTTGACGAACAGCGGCTTATCGGTCACCTTACGGCAGGCGGCCATGACGGAAGAGGCGCCCTCGGGCGTAGAGCCCATGGCGGCACCGCCGGCGGCGATGTTGGGGCAGCTCACGTTGATCTCGTAGCCGGCAGCCCAGGGGCATAGCTCGACATACATCTCGAGCGCGCGCACAAACTCATCAACGGAGTGCCCGGCAACCTGGCAAATGACCTGGCAACCGTCCTTGGACAGCTGCTCGAGCCACGGGCCGGACTCACGGGCAAAGGCGGCCACGCCGGGGTTCTGAAGACCCACGGAGTTGATCATACCGCCGGGAATTTCGGCCATGCGGGGCGCGGGATTGCCGGGCCAGGGCTCGGCAGCGCAACCCTTGGTGGTGATGGCGCCCAGCTGGGAAACATCAAAGAAGTTCTGGAACTGCCAACCGTAGCCAAAGGTACCGGCTGCGGTGTTAATGGGGTTCTGCATCTTGACGCCGCCGAAATCGACGGCCATGTTAACGGTACCCACTAGAAGACCACCACCTTGGAAGCATCGAACACGGGGCCGCACATGCAAGCACCCTTCATACCGTCGACCGTCTCGACATTGCAGGTGTTGCAGGCGCCAAAGCCACAGCTCATCATGCGCTCAAGCGACACCTCGCAGTACGCACCGGCCTCGGCGGCAGCGGCGGCGACTTTCTTCATCATGACAGCGGGGCCGCAGCTGGCGACGTAGTCGTAGCCGCCCTCGCCAAGCAGCTCGGCTGCCGGATCGGTGCAAAAACCGTGCGTGCCGAGCGAACCGTCGTCGGTGCACACGTTAACCGTGGCGCCCAGCGCACGGAACTCATCGACACCCACGACTTTGGAAGCGGTGCCAAAGCCCAGGCACACGTCCACATCAACACCCTGCTCGGCAAGCACGCCGGCAAGACACAGCACAGGCGGAACGCCGATGCCGCCCGCAACGAGCAGCGCCTTCCTGGTGCCCTCGGGCACAAGCCAGCCGCGGCCGCCAGGGCCCAGCAGATTAGAGGTGGAACCGGGGGCCATCTGCGACAGACGACGGGTGTCGTCACCCACGACGGCGTACCACAGCTCGACGGTGCCGGTCTGGGCGTCGGCGCGATAGAAGCTCAGGGGCACGCGAAGCAGCGAGGACGCATCGCCGGGCACGGCAATGTTCACAAACTGGCCGGGCTTGAGCGCACTTGCAAGCTTGGGGGCCGAGATAACGAGCGAGAAGATGCCGTCGGCGATCTCCTGGTTCGAGACGACCTCGAAGTCGTGCATGCGTGCAGTGGAAGGTGTGGGCATAGACGCTCCAATCCCCCATGCGGTTGCATGGTTCAGGCGAACAGAAAGCGCGGCACCGCAAGGGCACCGCGCACAAAAGCGATAAGGCTATGCTAGCAGATGCAGCCGTCGGCGAGCGTCTGCTTGCCGCCGACAAACACATCGGTGGCACGACCGGTGAGCGTGCGGCCGGCAAAACCGGAGTTCTCGGCACGCGACTCGTAACCGTCCTCGCCGACCATCCAGGTAGCAGCGGGATCGAACACGGTCAGGTCGGCAACGGAGCCCGCCTTGACCTGAACCTGGTCGAGGCCCAGGATCTCACGCGGCTTGATGGCCATGAGCTCGACCATACGACCCATGCTCATCTTGCCCGTGTTGACCAGCTCGGTGAGCACAAGCGACAGCGAGGTCTCGAGGCCGATCATGCCGAAGGGCGCCAGCTCGAACTCGCGGGCCTTCTCCCACGGAGTATGGGGAGCGTGATCGGTGACGATAGCGTCGACGGTACCGTCGATGACGCCCTGACGGATAGCCTCGGCGTCCTCGTCGGTACGCAGCGGCGGGTTGACCTTGAGCGAGGTGTTGTAGGTCTCGTCCAGGTCGTTCTCGGTCAGGAACATGTGGTGCGGCGTGGCCTCGCAGGTGACCTGCACGCCAGCTGCCTTACCGGCACGCACGAGCTCCAGGCCATGAGCGGTGGAGATGTGCTGGATGTGCAGCTTGGCACCGGTCAGCTTGGCAATCTCGATGTCGCGGGCAATCTGAAGCTCCTCGCCGGCGGCCGGCCAACCCTCGAGGGCCAGACGGGTCGAGACCTTGCCCTCGTTGATCTGGCCGTGGCCGACCAGATCTTCGTCCTGGCAGTGGCTCATAAAGACCTTGCCGAACATCTTGCCGTAGTCCATGCAGCGACGGAGCATGCCCGCGCCCTGCACGCCGCGACCATCGTCGGTGAAGGCGACGGCGCCGTGGGCGACCATATCGCCCATCTCGGACATGGCCTCGCCCTTAAGACCGCGGGTCATGGCGCCCGACGGATAGACGCGGCAGTGGCCGACCTCGGCAGCGCGGGACTTGACGAACTCCACGACGGTGCCGTTATCGGTGACGGGATCGGTGTTGGGCATGGCGCACACGCCGGTGAAGCCGCCCTTGGCAGCAGCGCGGGTGCCGCTCTCGATGTCCTCTTTGACCTCGTAGCCAGGCTCGCGCAGATGCACGTGCATATCCACCAGGCCGGGGACGAGATACTTGCCGGAAAGGTCGCGGACCTCGGCTCCCTCGGCGGCGAGGTTCTCGCCGACCTCGGCGATCTTGTCACCGTCGATCAGGACGTCGACGACACCGTCAAGCTCGACGGACGGATCGACGACGTGGGCATTCTTAAGAAGCAAGGCCATTATCGGCACCTCCAAGCAGCAGATACAGGATAGCCATACGCACGCAGATACCGGCGTAGACCTGCTCCAGGATGACGGAGCGTTGCGGGTGGTCGGCCATATAGGAGTCGAACTCAACGCCGCGGTTGATGGGGCCCGGGTGGCAGATAATCGCATCGGGCTTCATGAGCTTCTCGCGGTCCTTGGTCAGACCGAAGAGCTTGTGGTACTCACGAATCGTGGGGAACGGTGCGCCCTCGAGGCGCTCCTGCTGCACGCGCAACATGTAGACGACGTCCAGCTCGGGCAGGACGGAATCGAGGTCGCTCGTCACGTGGTCGCAGCCCAGGACCTCGGGCGCCGGCGGCAGCAGCGTGCCGGGGGCGACGGCGTAGGTCTCGCAGCCCATGATCTTAAGTGCGGGGATCAGCGAGCCGCACACGCGGGAGTGCGCGATATCGCCGACGACGGCGACCTTCAGACCGTGGAAGTCACCCTTGTGCTCCCAGATGGTGTACAGGTCGAGCAGGGCCTGCGTGGGGTGGTTGTGCTTGCCGTCGCCGGCGCAGATGACGCTCGCGGGCGAGTTCTGCGTGACGATGTAGGGAGCACCGGCGTGCTTATCGCGAACGACGATGCAATCAATCTTGTAGGCGTTGAGGGTCTCGACGGTGTCGACGAGGCTCTCGCCCTTGACCGTGGAGGTCGAGGAGCCGCCAAAGTTGAGGCTGTCGGCCGAAAGACGCTTCTCGGCGAGTTCGAAGGAGCTGCGGGTGCGCGTCGAGGGCTCGTTGAACATGTTGACGATGGTCTTGCCCTTGAGCGTGGGGACCTTCTTGATCGCACGCTCGTTGACCTCAGAGAACGCCTTGGCGGTCTCGAGGATGAGCTTGATGTCCTCTTCGGAGTACTCGGTAATGTCGATCAGGTGCTTATGGTTGAACGCCACGGTACTACTCACCTCCCAGCGGCGCGGAGCCCACGTGGGAACCCGGCGCGACGTCGTTAATCTCGACGGCGGTGTGGCCGTCGACTTCCTTCATATATAGGTGCACGTTCTCCTCATGCGACGAGGGAACGTTCTTGCCGACAAAGTCCGGCGAGATGGGGAGCTCACGGTGACCGCGGTCAACGAGAACTGCCAGCTCGATGCGGCTCGGACGGCCCAGGTCCATGACGGCATCCAGAGCGGCGCGGATAGTACGGCCCGTATACAGGATGTCGTCCACCAGCACGACGCGCTTGCCGTCGACGCTGAAGGGAATGTTGGTAGCGTGGATCGCGGGAGCGAAATTGGTCGCATAGTCATCGCGGTAGAAGCTGATGTCCAGGCTGCCGAGCGGAACGTCGACGCCCTCGATCTCCTTGATCTCCTCGGCGAGCTTCTTTGCCAGAAGGTCGCCGCGCGTGACGATGCCGACCAGAGCGAGGTCTTCACAGCCCTCGTTGCGCTCGAGAATCTCGTGCGCGATGCGGGTCATCGCTCGATTAACGGCGGTCTCGTCCATGATGACCGCCTTGGGGGAAGTCGTGCCCATCGATCTCCTTCCTCACATGTCTTGACTGCTGACACAGTCAAAAAAATAGATGCCCGACCGCTTAAAGCGGACCAGACACCCACAGGAAGGGCTGCTCTTTGGCAGCTATGTAATTCCATGTGGGTATCTCGTACCCCTTTAATGGTCAAGGGATAGTGTAGCCAACCTCGAGCTTAATTGCGAGCATAAATACAGAACAATCCGTAAACGGAGCCCAATGCTCCATAAACCTATATATATTTGTGGGACGAGCTTGAAAACGCACGCACGAGCTGGCATAATCCCCTCTGCTGCACGCAAATCGGATCTACGTCCAGGGCCGTAGCGTGAGCACTATCGCCAAAAGAGGAATATCTCTGTGTAGATTACGCACAGGGAGCTGCTTCTGTGCTATAGTTCAGGCTTGTTTGTTAACGCGACATGTTCGTTTGTCGCCCAAGGAGGGTCAGTTATGTCCAAAGTTTGCGAAGTTTGCGGTAAGCACCCCGTTGCCGGTCGCTCCATCAGCCACTCTCACCGCGTCACCAACCGTAAGTTCCGCCCCAACATCCAGCGCGTTTACGTCGTCGTCGATGGTCACCGTCGCAAGATGAACGTTTGCTCCACCTGCCTCAAGTCCGGCAAGGTTGCGCGCTCCTAAATAAGGTCTTACCAACAAGTACCTCGGACTCTCCGGGTCAAAGACCTCGCGTTCATATAGAACTTACCAAAGGCGTCCTCCCCAACGGAGGGCGCCTTTTTGCACTCATTGGGGACACACTCATTGGGGACAGACTTACATGAGTGTTTTCACGCATTGGGGACAGACATTACGCATGCCGGCAGCGGTTCGGCCCCTGCCTCACGCCGCCTCGTTCCAGCCCGCGGTGGCCTTGGTTACACTTGTAGCGCCGATGCCGGTGATACGGGAAATTTGTTTGACCGTGAGATGCGCCCTCCTGAGCCTCAGCAGGCAGGCATCGCGTTCGGGACGAGGCAGGGCCTTGAGCAGCGCAGGATCTATGCTCGGCAGGACTTCGCGCGCAACGGAAAGGGCATCCTCATCGTGGATCCGCCGGCGTGGAAGAACCTCCACTGACCAGATGCGCCCGGCAACTTCCTTGAGATGCTCGCAATAGCGACGGGAGCCTCCGACAATATCGAGCATAGGGGCCGCATCACAGATGTCAAAGGGATCATAGCCCAGCTGATACGCCTTATAGCTTGACCAGCGGTACGCCTCGAGCGAGTCAATCGCACCCTTCACGGGATTGAGATGAATATAGTCGATCAGCTGCACCGCCTGCGTGTCCGACTCAACCGCGACCCGCGAATAGCGATTATCAAACAGATGCCCCGTTCTTCCCGTTTTCCGATTGAAATACTCATGTAAGTCTGTCCCCAATGAGCGGGGCAATGCACTAGTTAAAGCGTTTCATTTGATTGAAGCGTTTTAGTGTGCCTTTTACAGGAATCTTACCGTTCGCCGAATAATTTCTTGCTATCATGCAAGGCGTAGGGTAAATCTCCGATCGCAAGGAGACACAAATGGTGAAAAAGTCACCGGAAAACACTACTCCCGCAATTGTGGACAACGTAGAGGCGCTTGAGGCTAAGCTCGCTCAGATGCGAGAGGCCCAGGCGCTTTTTGCTACGTACACGCAGGAGCAGGTCGACAAGATCTTCTATGAGGCCGCCATGGCCGCCAACAAGGCTCGTATCCCGTTGGCGAAGATGGCCATCGAGGAGACCGGCCGCGGCGTTCTTGAGGACAAGGTCATCAAGAACCACTACGCCGCAGAGTACATCTACAACGCTTACAAGAACACCAAGACCTGTGGTGTCCTGGAGCGCGACGAGGCTTACGGCATCACCAAGATCGCCGAGCCCATCGGCATCGTGGGCGCCGTCATCCCGACGACCAACCCCACCTCCACCGCGATCTTCAAGACGCTGATCAGCCTGAAGACCCGCAACGCCATCATCATCTCCCCGCACCCGGCTGCCGCCAAGTGCACCATCGCCGCCGCCAAGCTCGTACTTGACGCCGCCGTCAAGGCCGGTGCCCCCGAGGGCATCATCGGCTGGGTCGATGTCCCCTCCATCGAGCTGACCAACATGGTCATGCGCGACGTCGACATCATCCTCGCCACCGGCGGCCCGGGCATGGTCAAGGCTGCATACTCCTCGGGCAAGCCCGCCCTGGGCGTTGGCGCCGGTAACACCCCGGTCGTCATCGACGACACCGCCGACGTGCTGCTCGCCGTCAACTCCATCATCCACTCCAAGACCTTCGACAACGGCATGATCTGTGCTTCCGAGCAGTCCGTGACCGTCATCGACACCATCTATGACCAGGTCAAGGCCGAGTTCCAGAAGCGCGGCTGCTACTTCGTCAAGCAGGGTGCCGAGATGGAGGCCCTGCGTGCCGCCATGTTCAAGAACGGCGCCCTCGATCACCGCATCCCCGGCATGGCTGCCGCCAAGATCGCCGAGCTCGCCGGCATCGAGGTTCCCGCAAAGACCAAGATCCTGATCGCCGAGGTCACCTCCACCGATCCCGCCAAGGAAGAGTTCTCCCACGAGAAGCTCTCCCCGGTCCTGGCCATGTACCACGCCAAGGACTTCCAGGAGGCCGTCGACAAGGCCGAGCACCTGGTGCTCGCCGGTGGCCCGGGCCACACCGCCTCTCTGTACGTGCACCCCGCCCAGGCCGAGAAGATCAGCCTGTTCGAGCACGTCATGAAGGCCTGCCGTATCGTCATCAACACCCCGTCTTCGCACGGCGGCATCGGTGACCTGTACAACTTTGGCATGAAGCCGTCTCTGACCCTGGGCTGCGGCTCCTGGGGCGGCAACTCCGTCTCCGAGAACGTTGGGGTGAAGCACTTGATCAACGTTAAGACTGTGGCCGAGCGCCGTGAGAACATGCTGTGGTTCCGCGCTCCCGAGAAGGTCTACTTCAAGAAGGGTTCCACGCCCGTCGCCCTCGACGAGCTTGGCAACGTCATGGGCAAGAAGCGTGCCTTCATCGTCACCGACCAGTTCCTCTTCAAGAATGGCAACACCCGCGCCATCGAGGCCAAGCTCGACGAGATGGGCATCGCCCACGACTGCTTCTACGACGTCGAGCCCGATCCGTCGCTGCAGTGCGCACGTCGCGGCGCCAAGCAGATGGCTCTCTTTGAGCCGGACGTCATCATCGCCGTCGGCGGTGGCTCCGCTATGGACGCCGGCAAGATCATGTGGATGATGTACGAGCACCCCGAGTGCAAGTTTGAGGACATGGCCATGGACTTCATGGACATCCGCAAGCGTATCTTCACCTTCCCCGAGATGGGCAAGAAGGCCTACTTCGTCGCCGTCCCGACCTCTTCGGGTACCGGCTCCGAGTGCACGCCGTTTGCCATCATCACCGACAAGGAGACCGGCATCAAGTGGCCGCTCGCCGACTACGCGCTGCTCCCCAACATGGCTATCGTCGACGCCGACAACTGCATGACCGCCCCGCGCGGCCTGACCGCTGCCTCCGGCATCGACGTCATGACCCACGCCATCGAGTCCTACGTCTCCATCATGGCTTCCGACTACACCAAGGGCCTCTCCGAGCGCGCTGCTAAGCTCGTCTTCGAGAACCTGCCCTCCAGCTTCACGAACGGCGCCAAGGACCCGCATGCACGCGAGGAGATGCACAACGCCTCTTGCATGGCCGGTATGGCCTTCGCCAACGCCTTCCTGGGCCTCAACCACTCCATGGCTCACAAGCTCGGCGCCTTCCATCACCTGCCCCACGGCCTCGCCAACGCCGTCATCCTGACCCGCGTTATGCGCTACAACGCCGCCGAGGCTCCCGTCAAGATGGGCACGTTCTCCCAGTATCCTTACCCCAACGCGCTGCACAACTACGCCGAGATGGCCAAGTACTGCGGCATCGAGGGCAAGGACGACAAGGAGGTCTTCGAGAACTTCATCACGAAGCTCGAGGAGCTCAAGGACTTCATCGGTGTCAAGAAGACCATCGCCGACTACGGTGTTGACGAGCAGTACTTCCTCGACACCCTCGACGAGATGACCGAGCAGGCATTCAACGACCAGTGCACCGGCGCTAACCCGCGCTACCCGCTCATGAGCGAGATCAAGGAGCTCTACCTGGACGCCTACTACGGCCGCGAGCCTCAGGACTACGCCGTCTGCTAGTTTTAGCACGGTTTTTAACGGCGGGGGTGCACGGGTGTTTCACACACCCCCGCCGTCGCTTCTATCGCATCGTTGAAAGGATGCAACCATGCTGCTACCCGATTCCAAGACCGAGCTCGTCCGCCGTGGCAACAAGGTCGTTTACGACCTGGGCGACAAGATTGTCAAGGTCTTTAACGAGACCAAGCCTGTCTCCGACGTGTTCAACGAGGCTTTGAATCTTGCCCGCATCAATGAGTGCGGCATCCGCAGCCCCAAGGCTCTCGAGGTTTCCCAGCTCGAGAACGCCAACGGCTGGGCGCTCGTGACCGAGAAGGTTCCGGGCACCACCCTTGCCGAGAAGATGACTGCCGAGCCCCAGCGCTTTGGTGAGTATCTCGAGATGTTCGTCGACCTCCAGATCGAGATCCACGGCTACACCTCCCCGTTGCTCAACCGTCAGCGCGACAAGTTCGCCCGCATGATCGACAGCCTTGATCAGCTCAATGCCACCACGCGCTACAACCTTCAGGAGCGTCTGGACGGCATGACCAAGGAGTTCAAGGTCTGCCACGGCGACTTCAACCCCTCCAACGTCATCGTCGGCGACGACGGCCAGCTCTATGTGTGCGACTGGGCACACGCCACCCAGGGCTCCCCTGCTGCCGACGTTGCCACCACCTACCTGCTCTTCGCCCTCAACAGCAAGGACCAGGCTGAGGCCTACCTGGAGCTCTACTGCGACCGCGCCGACATGCCCATGCAGGTCGTGCGTCAGTGGACGAGCATCGTCGCCGCTTCCGAGCTCGCTCGTAAGCGCAACGTGAACGATGAGTTCCTGAAGAACTGGATCGACGTCGTCGATTATCAGTAATATCTGAGCGATTTATTTCGCATCGGAGGCACAAGAAAACCCCGCAGCTCATATGGGCTGTGGGGTTTTCCTTTTAGATATCGAGGATGCCACAAGATAAAAGGACGGCCCCACATCTCCCCGATCTGGAGAAATGTGGGGCCGTCCCGTATATCGAACTACAAGCGAAATCGTCGATTAACGGCGGGCCGCCTTAACAAGCTCGGCAACCTTGGCGACGACCTCGTCGATCGCCACGTCCTCACGCTCGCCCGTGGCACGGTCCTTGAGCTCCACAGTACCATTCTTGAGGCCGCGCTTACCCAGAACGACCTGATACGGGAAGCCCATGAGGTCGTTATCGGCAAACTTAAAGCCGGGACGCTCGTCACGGTCATCGACGACAACCTCGATACCCTCGGCGCACAGGCCCTCGACGATTTGGTCGCAGACGGTTGCGCACTCCTCCTTCTTGGGATCGAGCGGAATCACCGCGACCTCGTACGGGGCAACGGAGACCGGCCAGACGATGCCGTGTTCGTCGTTGTGCTGCTCCACGACGGCAGCAAGCGAGCGGGACACACCAACGCCGTAGCAACCCATGATGAGCGGCTTCTCCTTGCCGTCCTCGTCCATAAAGGTGGCACCCATGGCCTCGGAGTACTTGGTGCCCAGCTGGAAGACCTGCGAGACCTCGATGCCGCGGGCAGCAGAGAGCGGCTTGCCGCAGTGCGGGCAGGGATCGCCGGCAACGACGGTGACCAGATCTGCCCACTCATCGACGGTAAAGTCGCGCTCGGGGCAGGCACCGGTAAAGTGATAATCGACCTCGTTGGCACCGCAGGCCCACTGCTTGGACTCGCGCAGGCTCTCGTCACACACCAGACGGATGCCCTCGGGCAAGTTAACCGGTCCGATAAAGCCCTTGTGCAGACCGTTCGCCTGAAGCTCCTCGTCGGTCATCATGCGATAGCCCTTGCCAAAGACATGCTCGGCCTTGCAATCGTTGAGCTCGTGGTCGCCCGGGACAATGGCCACGACGGGCTTGCCCTCGGCGTCGATGAGTGCCAGAGACTTGCGCGTGCCGTTCTCGGGGAAGCCGAAGAACTTTGCAACGGCCTCGATGGTGCCCATGCCCGGAGTCTCGACCTTGGTAAGCGCACCGTCGCCAGGACCCTCGGTCACAACGACCTTGGTGCTTGCGGCCTCATCGTCGGCTGCAAAGCCGCAATCGTCGCAGTAGACGAGCGAAGCCTCGCCGGCGTCAGCCAAAGCCATGTACTCGACGGAGGTATCGCCACCGATCTCGCCGGAGTCGGCGACAACGGGCAGAGCCTTGATGTAGCAGCGCTCGCAGATGTTGGCGTAGGCCTGCTTCATCTTGTCGTACTCCTCCTGCAGACTCTCCTGCGTGGCGGAGAAGCTGTAGGCGTCCTTCATGATGAACTCGCGGCCGCGCATCAGGCCAAAGCGGGGACGGAACTCGTCGCGGAACTTGTCCTGAATGTGGTACAGGTTAACGGGCAGCTGTTTGTAGGAGCGCAGCTCGTTGCGCACCAGGGCCGTGACGGTCTCCTCGTGCGTGGGGCCCAGCACGAACTCGCGACCATGACGGTCGTCAAAGCGCACAAGCTCCTTGCCATAGGCATCGATACGGCCGGACTCACGCCACAACTCGGCATCGACCATGATAGGCATCATAAGCTCCTGGGCGCCGGCGGCGTCCATCTCGTCGCGCACGATGTTCTCAATCTTGCGAATCGAGCGCCATGCGAGCGGCAGGTAGGAATACAGACCGGCGGCCTCCTTGCGGATCATGCCGGCACGGAGCAGCAGGCGGTGGCTGGCGAGCTCAGCGTCCGCCGGATCCTCTTTAAGCGTCGGCGCATAGAGCTTAGACATATACATTGCTCGGGTCATTTATTTCTCCTCAATAAGCTTGTCGACCTCTGCCATAAGCGCGTCGACAATTTGGTCCTCAGCTACTTTACCAATGATCTGGCCATGCGAAAAGAGCAAGGCCTGACCACGTCCGCAAGCAACGCCCAGGTCGGCATCAGAAGCCTCACCGGGGCCATTAACGGCACATCCCATGACGGCAATCGAAAGCGGCGCGGAATAGTTCTTAAGCCGCTCGGTGACCTCCTCGGCGATGGGAATGAGGTTAACCTGGCAGCGGGCGCACGTGGGGCACGAGACAATCTCGGGACCACGGCGACGCAGGCCCAGCGACTGTAGAATTCCCCAGGCGACCGGCGGCTCCTCAACCGGATCGGCCGTGAGCGACACACGCATGGTGTCGCCGATGCCTTCGGAAAGCAAGATACCCAAGCCTACAGAGCTCTTGATGGTGCCCTGAAGCTTGGTCCCCGCCTCCGTCACGCCCAGGTGAAGCGGAACGTGGGGAATCTCACGTGACAGGGCTCGATAGGTATCGAGCGTCGTTTGCACGCTATGGGCCTTGGCCGAAAGCACAATGCTCGTAAAGCCGCGATCCTCAAAGTGCTTGACGAAGCGCTCGCTCGACATCACGAGCTTTTCGGGCTGCGTGAGGTCGTCGCGCTCGGCAATATCTTGCTCAAGCGAGCCCGCGTTCACGCCAATGCGAATCGCACAGCCCGCGGCACCCGCAGCATCGATCACCGCGTCAACCTTGGCCCAATCGCCGATATTGCCGGGATTGATGCGCAGCTTGGCGGCACCGGCCTCAACGGCACCAATGGCGAGCTTATGGTTAAAGTGGATATCGGCGACAATCGGCACCGGAGACTCGGCACAGATGGTGCGGAAGCCCTCAAGCGCGGCCTCGGAGGGCACGCTCACGCGCACGATATCGCAGCCAGCCTGCGCCAACGCGCACACTTGCGCAAGCGTTGCCTGGGCATCAGCGGTATCGGTGCAGGTCATAGATTGGACCACCACCGGCGCGCCGCCACCGATCTGCACGCCGCCCACATGCACGGAGCGCGTCAGCTCGCGAGGCAAAGGATGGGATAAAGACAATCCAAACACTCCCCTACAGAATAAATCGAAGGATGTCGGAACGAAGCATATAGACAAACAGCAGCGCAAAGAGCGCGATGCCCACATAGCTCACAATCGTCTGGACCTTGAGCGGAAGCTCGCGGCCCGCAATCTTCTGAATGATCTCGATGACTAGCTTGCCGCCATCGAGTGGCGGGATGGGCAGCAGGTTCATAAAGCCAAGCGAGAACGAAATGAGGGCGGCAAACGAAAGGAACGCGGCAGGGCCGGCAGCAGCAGCCTGTGAGGACATAACGCTAATACCCACGATCGAAGAGGACTGATCGAGAATCTCCATCGTATGCTGCGGCTGGAGCAGGCGCATCACGCCCTCCGCTGTCTGCACGACATAGGAGAACGACAGGCGAGCCGACGTGATGGGGTCTAAACGGACCACCTGCGTAGAGGCATACACACCTAGGCGCTCGTCCTCTTTGAGCGCAACCGTGGTCGAATGCTGCTTGCCGTCACGCTCGTACTCGATGGCGATATCGTCCTTACCGGCAGCCTTGCCGATGGCATCGTAGACATCCATCCAAGTAGAACATGAGACACCGTCAACCGAAAGGATCGCATCACCGGCCTCGATACCCGCCTTGGCGGCAATAGATCCCTCGTCAACCTGACCGATCACGTTGGTATCCATCGGCACGGTGACACCCGCAATGGAATAGATGCTCATAAGGAGCAAAAAACCCGTCAAGATATTGACGATAATGCCTGCGAGCAGCATAAAGGCGCGCTTGAGAAAGCCTTGGCCAAGATAGGTGTGCGAGCGTTCTTGCGCAAGGAACTCGGCCTCGCCGCACGGCAGCTCCCACACATCGCCCTCGGCAGTCGCATGTTCGCGATCGAAACGGCGACCATCAAAGGTGGTATAGCCTGCCGTGTCTCGTGGCAACGTCTGATATTTGGTGGGATAGTAGCTCGGCGAGGGCTTCTCCCCTTCCTCATACCAGGGCGCGATGGAGCCCCAGCCCAGCAAAAGGGCGCATGCCTCGAGCACATCCTCCTCGGAAAGTTCGAGCTCGACAGCAAGGTCGGCCACGGTCACGCGACCATGACGATAGATAGCCGCGAGCACGCGATCGGCGCACGAAACATCGGTCGGATCCATACCGCAGATGGCAGCGTAGCCACCCAGCAGCAGCGGGGTCACGCCAAACTTGGTTCCAATGCGACGCGACGTGTAATGGATGTCAAAGCGGCACGGCAGACCCAAAAAGAACTCGGTCACACGGACGCCGCAGGCACGCGCCGCCAAAAAGTGGCCGCCCTCGTGCAAAAACACGAGGACGGAAAGCATCAGCAGGCCCCAAAAGACCGATGAGAGAACGCTCAGAACAGTATCCATAAAACGAAAAGCAATCCTTATGGGTTAGGAACGGGTTGCGGCGAGCACCTGCGCAGCCTTTTCACGCGCCCACGCATCGATGTCGCGAAGCTGCTCAAACGAATCGACCGCCTGCATATCGTGGGCGTCCATGCAGGATTCCACAATGCGATCGATATCGGTAAAGCTGCAGCCATCGTGCAGGAAGGCATCGACGGCAACCTCGTTGGCGGCATTGAGCACGCACGGCATGGTGCCACCCGTCTTGCCGGCACGCTCGGCCAGCGCCAGACAGCGGAAGGTATCCATGTCGGCAGCATCAAACGTGAGCTGCCCCAGCTCGCGGAAATCGATACGAGGCGCCGGGGTATCCCAACGCTCGGGATACGAGAACGCGAACTGGATGGGAATACGCATGTCGGATGCACCGAGATGCGCCATCACGGAGCCGTCGGCGAACTCGACCATAGAGTGAATCTTGGACTGACGCTGCACGACCACGTTAATGAAATCGAGGTCGCAGTTAAACAGATGCATGGCCTCAATGCGCTCCAGGCCCTTGTTCATGAGGGTGGCGGAGTCAATGGTGATCTTGGCACCCATGGCCCACGTGGGATGCGCGAGGGCATCGGCACGCGTCACGCGATCGAGCTCGTCGCGCGTGCGGCCAAAGAACGGACCGCCCGAGCAGGTGAGCCAAATGCAGTGGGCCTCGCGCGGGTTCTCCCCCAGATAGCACTGGTAGATGGCGGAATGCTCAGAGTCGACCGGAATAAGCTGGCCCGGTTGTGCCAACGGCATAAGCAAGTCGCCACCGACGACGAGGGACTCCTTGTTGGCAAGGGCAAGGCGCTTATTCGAGGTCAAGGCCGCATGGCTCGCCTCGAGACCGGCGGCGCCCACAATAGCGACGAGCACGCAGTCGACATCGTCGCGACGCGCGAGCTCGCAAACCGCCTGCGCGCCAACGCCGAGCTTCGTTCCCTCGGGCAACTCCTGCAGCACGGCGTCATCGCCATGATCGACATCGGCCACGGCAACCGCCGGAACCGAGAACTCGCGGGCAGCGGCAACGAGCTCGGAGGTACTGGAGTTAACGGACAGCGCCGTCACCTGCAGGCGATCGGCATGCTGGCGGCACACATCGAGCGCCTGGGTGCCGATAGAGCCCGTACAACCCAGGATGGCAACGCGAAGGCGTCCATCGGGGCCATACGTCGTCTGGAAGGACATTACAGCACGCCTCCGATCATCAGCAACAGCTGCGCGGTGATGCAGCCGAAGATAAGCGAATCGCTACGATCGAGCATTCCGCCGTGGCCCGGGATAAGGTTGCCGGAATCCTTGACGCCCACACCGCGCTTGATGCGCGACTCGATAAGGTCGCCGATAACGCCCAGAATGGACACAACCACGCCGCACAGCAGCGCATAGGGCAGGCTGAGCTTGTAGAAGTGCGTCGCCCACAGGATGAGCCAAATCAAAACCGAGCCCAGGATGCCGCCGACAAACCCCTCCCAGCTCTTTTTGGGAGAAATCTTGGGAACCATCTTGTGCTTGCCGATACGGCTGCCCACGATGTAGGCAAACGAATCGGAGACCCAAAGGGACGCGCAAACGCCCACTGAAAGCAGGGCACCGGCAAAACCGGGCACGGCATCGCGCAGCAGCACGATAGCCGACAGCATAAAGCCAGTGTAGATGGGACCCATGAGCGTCACTGCCACATCAGAGATGCGGGTACGCGGCGACCAGACATACCAAATGCCCACAGCGAGCATCAGGGCAAAAAGCAGGGCATTCAGCAACATCGAATCGCCCAACGCCGACAGCGGAAAGAGTACGGCGGCAGCGATACCCATGCGCTCGTTAGCCATCTTGCCATCGAGCCTTGTCATACGGAAAAACTCATAGCAGCACAGACCGCTCATGACAGAAACAAAGATGGCCGTGGGCACGATACCCAAAACCAGGCACAGGATAAAGACAACGGCGTAGACGATACCGGCGGCGGCACGGGTAATAAAGCCCGCCAGCCACGAACCGGTGCCGCTCTTCGCTGCAGGCGCTCCCGCAGTGGCAGCTTTGCGCGCAGGCGTCTTGGGAGCAGATGCCTTGGGACGATCGGACACGATTAAGCCTCCTCGGTCTTGCTCAGTCCACCAAACCTACGGTCACGGCCCTGATAGGCCAAAATGGCGTCGACAAGGCCCCAACGATCAAAGTCGGGCCAATAGGTATCGGTGACGTAGAATTCGGAATAAGCCACCTGCCACAGCAGATAGTTCGAAAGGCGCAGCTCACCAGAGGTGCGAATCACAAGTTCGGGATCGGGAAGACCGGCGGTATAGAGGTGGGAAGCCACCATGTCGTCATCAATTGCGGCAGGATCGATCTTACCGGCGGCAGCGTCGGATGCGATCTGACGGACAGCGCGGGTAATCTCGGCACGCGCGCCGTAGTTGACGGCAAGCGCCAGCGTCATACCGGTGTGATCGGCGCACTCGGCAAGACCGCGCTCAAAGACATCGCGAGTCTTCTTGGGCAGCGCGGAAATGTCACCCAAAAAGACTACGCGCACATTTTCGCGCTTCAGAAGCGGCAGCTCGTCGATAAACGTCTTGGCAAACAGGTGCATCAGAACGTTGACTTCGTGCTGCGGTCGATTCCAGTTTTCGGTCGAAAATGCATAGGCCGAAAGCACGTCGACGCCCAGGCGCACGCAGGCGGTAATGATCTCGCGCAGCGAGACGATACCCGCCTTGTGGCCCTCGGTGCGTGCAAGACCGCGCGACGTGGCCCAACGACCGTTGCCGTCCATGATGCACGAGATATGGTGCGGAATGTTATTGAGGTCAAGGTCGGAAAAACCGACGCCCGCAGGGGCGTCGGCAAAGTACTCGACCAGTTTATGCTCGTCGTATTGCACCTTAGATCTCCATGACCTCGGCTTCTTTTTCCTTCAGAAGCTCCTCGACCTTGGCAACATACTCATCGGTATGCTTCTGGACCTTGGCCTGCTCGCGACGTACGTCGTCCTCGGTGAGCTCCTCATCGCGCTCGAGCTTGTTGTTGAAGTCGCGACGGATGTTACGGATAGACACCTTGGCCTGCTCGGCGTACTCGCGGCACTCCTTGACGAGCTCGCGACGGCGCTCCTCAGTGGGAGCCGGGAACGGAAGACGAACGACGGTGCCATCGGAGTTGGGGGTAATACCCAGATCGGAAGCGCCGATGGCCTTGACGATAGCATTGATGAGCGCCTTATCCCACGGCTCGATGAGCAGCATGTGAGCCTCGGGGGTCTTGACGGCGGCAACCTGCGTGACCGGCGTGGGGACACCGTAATAATCGACGGTGATGTCGGACAGAATGTTGGCGTTGGCACGACCGGTACGGACCTTGGAGAAGTTATGCTTGAGGGACTCGAGCGACTTGTCCATATGGGCGGTGATGTTCTCTGCCATGCTTAATCCTCCTGATAGACGAGCGTGCCGACGGGCTCACCCGCGAGCGCGCGCTTGACGGTGTCCTCGCCATCGATGTTGAGGACCAAAATAGGCATACGGTTATCCTGGCACAGGGCCGTAGCTGTGGAATCCATAACCTGCAGACCGCGAACGAGAACCTCGTGATAGGTAATCTTGTCAAAACGGACGGCATCGGCGCACTTGACGGGATCCTTGTCGTAGATGCCGTCAACCTTGGTGGCTTTAATCAGAATCTCGGCGCCGATCTCGCACGCACGAAGAGCCGCGGCGGTGTCGGTCGTAAAGTACGGATTGCCCGAACCGGCGGCAAAAATAACGACGTTGCCCTTGGAAAGGTGGTTGATGGCGCGACGGCGAATATAGGGCTCGCAGATCTCGTTCATCTGGATAGCGCTCATCACACGGCAGGGAACGTCGTTATGCTCGAAAGCATCCTGCAGGGCGAGCGCGTTCATAACGGTCGCGAGCATGCCCATGTAGTCGGCCTGAGCACGCTCCATGCCACCGGCAGCGCCTGCCATGCCGCGGAAAATATTGCCGCCGCCGACAACGACGCCGACCTCATGGCCAACGGCGAGCAGCTCCTTGACCTGCTTGGCAAGATGATCGGTAACCTTGGGGTCGATGCCATATTGGCCGTCGCCCATCAGCGCTTCGCCAGAAAGCTTAAGAAGCACTCGTTTATATCGGATGTCGGACAAAGCGATCCTCCTTTAATTAGACTCTCAATATGATATCAAAGGCTCTGATAAGAGCCATGAAAAAGCAGGCTGTGAGTAAAACCCACAGCCTGCTCATTACCAGCTACAAGAGCTTATTTACTCGCCACGGACCAGACGGTCAAAGGCAACGACGGTAATGGTGTCGCCGAGCTCCTTGGAGACCTGCTCAGCGTACTTCTTGATGGTGAGGGAGCTGTCCTTGATGAACTCCTGCTCGGTGAGCACGGACTGCTTGTAGAACTTCTCCAGACGGCCAACAGCCATCTTCTCCTGGATAGCCTCGGGCTTGCCGGACTCGGCAGCCTGGGCCATGTAGATCTGCTTCTCGTGCTCGACGGTCTCGGCCGGAACCTGATCGCGGGTAGCGCAGATCGGGGCGACGGCGGCAACCTGAAGGGCAACGTCGTGAGCGAAGGTCTTGAAGGACTCAGCCTGAGCGGTCTCGGCCTTCTCGAAGGCGAACTCGACGAGGACGCCGATCTTACCACCCATGTGGATGTAAGAAGCGAGCGCGCCGTTCTCGGCCTTGCGGGCAGCGAAGCGGGAGATCTTCATGTTCTCGCCCATGATGTGAATCATCTCGGTGAGCTCGGAGGAAACGGTCTCCTCGCCCATCGGCTTCTCGAGCAGAGCGTCGACGTCAGCAGGCTCGGTGGTAGCGACAACCTCAGCGACCTTAGAAGCAAAGCCGGTGAACTTGGCGTTGGAGCCAACGAAGTCGGTCTCGCAGGAGAGCTCGAGCAGAGCGCCGGTCTTGCCATCCTCGGAGACGAACGCGGCGACAGCGCCCTCGTTGGTCTCACGGCCAGCCTTCTTGGCAGCCTTGGCAAGGCCGTTCTTACGCAGAACGTCGACAGCGGCGTCCATGTCGCCGTCAGCCTCGACGAGAGCCTTCTTGCACTCCATCATCGGGGAGTCGGTCATCTCGCGGAGCTGCTTGACCATAGCGGCGGTAATCTGGGCCATTGTGGTTCCTTTCAAAGAGATGAAAAAGAATTAACTAAGACTGATTTACTCGGCCTTGGGCTCAGCGGCCATCTCGGCCTCGGAGACCTGCTCCTTACCGGAGCCAGCGAGGCAGGCGTCAGCCATGAGCTCGCACATAAGGGTGACAGCGGAGATAGCGTCATCGTTGCAGGGGATGCCGTACTCGACCTCGTCGGGATCGGAGTTGGTGTCGATCAGAGCGACGACGGGGATGTTCAGGCGCTGAGCCTCCTTGATGGCGTTCTCCTCGCGCTTAGTGTCGATGACGAAGAGAGCCTGGGGCAGACCCTTCATGTCGCGGGCGCCACCGAGGTTGGTCTGGAGCTTGGTGAGCTCCTTGCCGAGCACAGCCTGCTCCTTCTTGGGGAGCACTGCCATGCGGCCGTCCTCGACCATGGCCTCGAGCTCCTCCATGCGGTTGATGCGGGAGCGGATGGTGACGAAGTTGGTCAGCATACCGCCGAGCCAACGCTGGTTGATGTAGGGCATATTAGCGCGCTCAGCAGCGTTCTTGACGGCCTCCTGAGCCTGCTTCTTGGTGCCGACGAACAGCACGTTGCCACCCTTGGCGACGTTCTTGACGAAGGTGTAGGCCTGGTCGGCGTCGAGGATGGTCTGCTTGAGGTCGAGGATGTAGATGCCGTTGCGCTCACCGAAGATGAACGGCTTCATCTTGGGGTTCCAGCGACGGGTCTGGTGACCGAAGTGGCAGCCGGCCTCGAGCAGGGTGCGGATATTAATCTTGGTAGCCATGTTAAACCTCCTGTGGTTTGCCTCCGCGCGGGGTCATCCTCCAAAACCAACCCGGACATGTGCTACCAAAGCCCGGGCACCACGG